>JAAYIC010000122.1 GCA_012735195.1 Bacillota bacterium | reverse complement strand
GGTAAATGGCTTACGGGACCTCCATGTCCCGGAAGCCACCGCGCAGCCTCCTGCGGCTTGCCCCGGTTTTCCTTCCCCCTCGCCAAGTACGCCCAAGGCCGTCTTCCCAGGCTCCGGTTTCCCGGGGCCCCCGCCAGACGAAAGAATTCTGGCTGGGACTGTGGGTTAGCCAACCGGCAATCCGGCAAGGGCGCTCCCCGGCGCGCTGTGGTAGGGCGCCGGGCCGGGCCTATTTTGGGTGCTTTATTCCAACGGGATGCGTAAACACGAGCGACGAGTAGCGAGTGCCGAGCGCCGAGCCTGCGACGAGCAACGAGTTCTTCTTGACACCGAAAAACCCCTCAGTTATAATTATATAGATTAAGCACCCCGGCTACCGGGCCGGTGTGTTTGTTATTATTTCTGGGCATTAAAACGCAAAGGAGAGCGTGGTCATGTCAAAAGACAAAGAGGTTGTTTTGACCATTGACGGCCTTAATAAACTCGAAAAAGAACTGGAGTATTTAAGAACTGTCCGTCGTCGTGAAGTAGCCCAGCGGATCAAACAAGCGGTTGAATTTGGCGATATTACGGACAATTCGGAATATGAAGACGCCAAGAATGAACAAGGTTTTATTGAAGGACGAATTCTGACTATTGAGAAGATGTTGCGTAATGCCCGGGTTCTTGATGACAGTGATGTGCTGACCGATCAAGTAGGCCTTGGTTCCCGGGTAATCCTGAAAGACCTGGAAAGCGGGGAAGAACTGAAATATACGATCGTCGGTTCAGCAGAAGCGGACCCGGCGGCCTGTAAAATATCGAATGAATCCCCGGTGGGCCAGGCGCTAATGGGGAAAAAAGCCGGTGAAGAAGTGGAAATTACGGTTCCTGCCGGGATTTTGCATTACCGGATCGAGAAAATAAACAAGTAACCGGTTGGTCTGACCGCCGGAAACAGGGGGTATGGGAAATGAAAGAGAATCAGATGGAAACACCAGTCTGGACCGGGGAAATAGCAGACCGGCGGCGAAAAGTGGAAGAACTCCGCCGCGCAGGGATCGATCCTTACGGAAAACGCTTTTCCCGTACCCATCTGGCTCAGGAGATCATCGATGAATTTGCGGCTGTTGATGATTTTGACGCCGGTGAAGAACGGGAAGTCAAGATTGCAGGGCGAGTCATATCCCAGCGGACCCACGGGAAGGCTTCTTTCGCCCATCTCTTGGATTTAAGCGGGCAAATCCAGGTTTACGCCCGGATCGATGCGTTGGGTGACGAGTCCTATCAACGCTTCACCAGCCTGGACCTGGGTGATATCATTGGCGTTTGCGGAACGGTCTTCCGCACCCGCAGGGGTGAGATCACCGTCGAGATTAAAGAATGGGAGATCCTTAGTAAAGCCCTGCGGCCTTTGCCGGAGAAGTGGCATGGGTTAAAAGACGTGGATCTCCGTTACCGCAAACGCTACCTGGACCTGATCGCCAACCCGGAGACACGGGAGGTTTTTCGCCGCCGCAGCGCCATTATCTCCGCCATCCGCCGTTTCCTGGATGAAAAGGGTTTTCTGGAGGTGGAGACCCCCATCCTGAGCCTGATTGCCGGCGGCGGTCATGCCCGGCCGTTCACCACCCACCATAATGCCTTGGATCTCGATCTGTACCTCCGGATTGCCTTGGAGCTTTACCATAAGCGCCTGATCGTCGGCGGCCTGGAAAAAGTCTATGAGATCGGCCGGTGCTTCCGGAACGAAGGGATTTCCACCAAACACAACCCGGAATTCACCATGCTCGAACTTTACCAGGCCTATGCCGACCTTTCGGATATGATGGACCTGGCGGAAACGCTCCTCTCCACCGTTGCCCAAGAAGTTCTAGGTACGCTTCACCTGGAGTACCAAGGGCAAGAGATTGATCTCACACCGCCGTGGCCGCGGCTTTCGATGATTAAAGCAATCCATGAGGAGACCGGCCTCGACTGGCTGGCGATTGACGGTGATGGGGAGGCGGTGGCCGCCGGGGAAAAACTCGGGCTGGATTTGACCGGAAAAAAGACAAAAGCCCAGGTTCTTGACGAATTGCTTTCCGTATATATAGAACCGAAACTGACGGGACCGGTCTTTCTCACCGACTATCCGGTGGAGATCTCCCCCCTGGCCAAGAAAAAGGCGGATAACCCCAAGCTAACAGAGAGGTTTGAACTTTTCATCTACGGCTGGGAGATGGCCAACGCCTTCACCGAACTAAACGACCCGCTTGACCAGAGGGAGCGGTTTGTGGCTCAGGCCCGGGAGAAGGCCCAAGGAAATGAAGAGGCCATGGAGTGGGATGAGGATTTCCTGGTCGCCCTGGAACATGGGATGCCGCCCACCGGCGGGATGGGGATCGGCATCGACCGGCTGGTGATGATTCTGACCGGGGCAACTTCAATCCGGGATGTGCTTTTCTTCCCCCTTATGCGGCCGAAGAATGATTAACCCGGGATTGGTGACAAAGGACAAACCCGCATGGGAGAAGGGATTAGAATTTTTGTCATAAAAAAATAAAAAAATAATAAAAAAAGTATTGGACAAAATAAATTTTTTATGGTATTATATCAAATGTCGCCTCAAATTAACGGGGCGACGCCCTGGACCTTGAAAACCGGACAGCAGAGACAAGTAAGGTAGCGAGTGCCGGGCACGAGAGTGCAGGCACGAGCGGCCCACAGGAAAAAAGAGCATGCGTACTAAGGTACGCGGAATCAAGCTCTT
>JAAYIC010000120.1 GCA_012735195.1 Bacillota bacterium | reverse complement strand
CTTTTACTCCTGGAACAGGCCCAGTTAATCGAGTTGAAAGAGGGTGTCGGGCTGGTCGCCACCGAACTGGATGTGGTCAAGAACCCGAAGAACCTGCAGATTAAACCGTTGGAAGCCGCCCAGTTGCCGCGGGGCCTGGACGAGGTCGATCTGGCGGTGATCAACACCAACTACGCTCTCCCGGCCCAGCTGGTACCGACCAGGGATGCCTTGTTCTTTGAGGGCAGCGAGTCGCCTTATGCCAATGTTCTGGCGGTGCGGGAAAAAGATAAAAATGATCCGGCCTTGCAAAAGCTGGCGAAAGCGCTGAACAGCAGCGTGGTTAAAGAGTATTTGCTCGAAAACTACCAGGGGGATATTGTCCCCGCTTTTTAGAGGGGATAGCGTTAGAAGGAATCCCTCAAGCAAACCGGTATTTTCCCGGGGATGCTCCTGCCATTATCCTTCATGAGACCTCGCTCCTTGTCAAAGGATTGCCAGCGGGGTCTCTTTTTGATTCTTCTCTCCAATTTGCTCCTTATTGCTTGTTGAGCCTTTATGCCAACGGGAAGAATGGTTGCCGTCACCGGGCAAAGAACCGGCTTTTTTATAATACGCGCATACCGGAAGAATAAAATCAATCCGGATTTTTGACTTTTCTTCTGTAAATATTGTATAATCAAATAATTAGCAGACGCAATCTCTTACAGTGTACGCCCGCGTACATAATAAAGGAAGAAAGCAAGGGAAGGAGAGGCGGTCCAATGCTGGACATCAAAGCCCTGCGTGCTGACGCCCAACGGTTTCTTGATGAACTAAAAAAGAGAGATGCCGGTCTCGGGCTCGACAAACTTCTTGACCTGGACAAGGCCCGCCGGGAAAAACTGGCGGCGGTCGAGAAACTGAAAAACCAACGGAATACAGTCTCCAAAGAAGTGGGACGTTTAAAAGCGGAGGGACGGGACGCCTCCGGTCTAATCAAAGAGATGAAAGAGGTAAATGCGGAGATTAAAAGGTTGGATGAGGATATCCGCCAAATTGAAGAAGAGATCAACGGAATCCTCTTATACCTGCCTAATCTCCCCCACGAGTCGGTTCCTGTAGGGGCGGACGAAGAAGCAAACCAGGTGGTGCGTTCCTGGGGTTCCCCCCGGGAGTTTTCGTTCCCGGCCAAAGCCCATTGGGAGCTGGGTGAGGACCTTGATATCCTCAAATTCGAATGGGGAGCGAAGATCAGCGGCGCCCGTTTTACCGTCTTGAAGGGGGTGGGCGCTCGGTTGGAGAGGGCGCTGGTCAATTTCATGCTGGATTTGCATACCCGGGAACATGGATATACCGAAATTTTCCCGCCGTTTTTGGTACACAGGGATGCCATGATCGGCACAAGCCAGTTGCCCAAGTTTGAAGAGGATATGTTCCGTGTTGTCCCGCAAGACTATTACCTTATCCCCACCGGCGAAGTGCCCGTCACCAACCTGCACCGGGAGGAGATTTTAAGCGCTGAGGAACTGCCAAAGAAATACGTGGCCTATACCGCATGTTTCCGGGCGGAAGCAGGCGCGGCCGGACGGGATACCCGCGGGGTCATCCGGCAACATCAATTTAATAAGGTTGAGTTGGTTAAATTTGCCAAACCGGAAGAGTCCTATGACGAACTGGAGAAGATGGTTCAGGATGCCGAGGAAGTCCTGAAAAGGTTGGAGCTTCCCTACCGCGTGGTCCTGCTTTCCACCGGGGATATGGGGTTTGCCGCGGCCAAATGTTATGATCTGGAGGTATGGCTCCCCAGTAGCGGGAACTACCGGGAGATCTCTTCCTGTTCGAATTGTGAGGATTTCCAGGCACGCCGTGCCGGGATCCGCTTCCGCCCCGCAGCCGGAGAAAAACCGGAGTACCTGCATACCCTTAACGGTTCCGGGGTGGCCGTTGGCCGTGCGCTGGCGGCAATCATCGAAAACTACCAGGAAGAAGACGGTTCTGTAAAAATCCCCGAAGTACTCGTCCCGTATATGGGCGGGGTGAAGAAAATTTCCCTGCGTTGAATCTCTGGCCTGCGGTTTTCTTCGTCTTTTAGGAAAGGAGATCATCACAGTTTGCGGTAAAGTCCCAATCAGGTATCTTAATAGTCCATGAAAATCTCTCCTTTCTCATAGGAGACATTTTACCAGAACAGGTTCAACAGGACATTATCATAGAATAACTATACAAAGTTTCAATCAGGATTGACTAATTTGCAGCCTTATGTTAAAATAGCAATGCATCCAAGGAGGAGTGTCCGAGTGGTCGAAGGAGGCGGTCTTGAAAACCGCTAGACCGAAAGGTCTCGTGGGTTCGAATCCTACCTCCTCCGCCATGAGATGAGGACTATTGCGGAGAGATACCCAAGCTGGCTGAAGGGGACGGTGTGCTAAACCGTTAGTAGGAGTTAAGCCTCCTAGCGAGGGTTCGAATCCCTCTCTCTCCGCCAGATTTTTTTAGCAGCCGGAGGGCTGCTTTCTAGACTCCGCAAGGGTTTGCAGGTAAATAAAAAAATCTCAGAAAAAACCCCTTGCAATTCATCCGGAACCTGTGGTAAAATGTATAGGCGCTCCGAAATAAGAAAACCGTTCGGAGCAGCCCTGGACCTTGAAAACCGGACAGCAGAGACAAGTAAGGTAGCGAGTGCCGGGCACGAGAGTGCAGGCACGAGCGGCCCACAGGAAAAAAGAGCATGCGTACTAAGGTACGCGGAATCAAGCTCTT
>JAAYIC010000062.1 GCA_012735195.1 Bacillota bacterium | reverse complement strand
GATCTTAATTGCCGGGGACTCCAAGGTAACCAGGTTTTCCAAAAGCTCTTGCTTGGTGGCTTCGCCAATTACCTGATCCAGACGTACCAGTGGACCGTTTCCTTCCCTGATATTAATCTGCGTGGGTGCGGTCACTTTCACAAAGAATTCGGTGACGACTTTTTGATGGAGTAAAGTTGGATTAAGCAGGTTAAAAAGGATTGTTTCCACTGTCGGGTGAATCTGGATATTCATCCCCGGTTCGGCGCCAAAGACATCCACAAAAGTGCTGAAAGGCGCCTCCTCTGTTTGGTGGTGGACAATATTGTCCTCACCGACGAAGAATATCTGTTTGTGCAGCAACCCCTGGATAATAACTTTATCCGGAATCAATTCAGTGGTCAGATCGCGAATCTCCGCGGTAATATTCCTGATCTTAAGGGCAGGTTGAGACAGGGTAAGGTTACTCTCAATCAATAATTGTTTTGTCGCTTCACCAATGACCACCTCGGCCCGCACCAAAGGGTCCATTAAGGTCTCTCCTCCTTTCGGTAATTCTTGAACTCCGGTCTCTCCGGTTCCATTGGTTTCTCCTCTTGCTTGAGCCGCCGGGTGCAGCGGCAGTAACTCGCAGGCGCTTTCCGGAGTACCGTGTTCTCCGCTCCAGTACACGCTGCCTTCTGTAACAGAATCTGTTGGCCCACGTGTACGTGTATTTATCTCTTTTTCCTCTTCCTGAACCACCGGATTTTCCTCTACTGGCATTCCCTTACCTGTAACATCCGGGCTTTTTTCACCTGTAACATCCGGACTCTTTTCATCTGGATTTTCATCATCCAGCCTTTTTTCATCCGGATTTTTTTCATCTAAACTTTTTTCATCCGGCACTTTTTCATCTGGTCTTCTTTCATCTGGTTTTTTTTCATCCGGGGTTCCTTCCACCGGTTTTCCCCTGTTGCCATTGGTCTTCTCCGGAAAAGAAAGAGCATCGCCCGGGTCCCTGGTCACAGCCGGGGGATCCCTGCCGCCCGGGGCCGCATCCACCCGGAGAGGCGAGGCTTTTTTTCTTTTCCTTCTCTTTAACTTCAAGCCTCCGGGTGTACAAAAAATCTTATCGTCCGGCTTGAGAGAAGAGGCCGTGATGATCTGGGCTATCCTTGTTTTTTGCAGGGAATACAACCAAAAAACACTGAGCGCTATAAGGGCAAGGTAAAGGATTAACCCGACAATCCCTGTGGTTCCAAGTTATCCCCCCTTTCTCCCGCCGTCCTGGAAAAACCACCTTGGAGCCGTGAGGTTTAAGCGCGCCGCAAACGCGGAGGAAGAACAGAGAAATGGTTTCCGGTTGCTACCTGCTATAAGTTCTTGGCCGCCAGGCGCTTGTTGCCGGCGCAAAAAGAATTCCTGAACGGTTCCCGGTTGCTACTATAATATATGAATTGGTCATCACTTGTGCTCATAGGAGAGATTAAAAAAGGGCCTTTACGGCCATTGATAAACGAAAACGTAATCAGAAAGGAAGAGGCGCAAAAACCACATTCGTAACCACTTCCACAGGGACGGGTTCAGGGATACCGTCACCCACCACATCCAGAGGCACAACCGCTTTATCAACCCTGAGGATTCCGGGTCCGGAAACATCTGTCACCGCAAAGAATTCTTCCTCTACGATGCCGGCTTCGGTAAGAACCGGAGCACGGACCAGAATTCGTTCGGTTGTAATCCCCGGACCGGTTACTTCAGTAACCACGTCAAACGGTTCGGGAGCTATCTCCTGACCCTCCACCCGGACGCGGAGGACAATGAGTTGCCGCAAGAAACGGCCGTCCTGTGACAGGGTGAAAGAGATGTTCTCAATTTGTACATCCACACGGATCGGGGTATCCGGAGTCAAGCCGGGGACGTTCACCAAAACCGAGAAGGGAACTTCTTCTGTAACCGCTTGCACCACATTTTTTCTGTTGACAAAGAAGACCTGTTTGTGAACGAACCCCTCCACCAGTACCTTTCCTTCGGTGATTATCCGGGCCCGAAGGTCGGTGATCTCCCCTCTTACTTCCCGAATCTTAATCGCTTTTTCCGGCAGTTCTACGACGTTTTCCACGATAATCTGCTGCTCGCCGATGACGGCGACGGGCTGGGGCACGACCCGGACTACCCGCACAGAGCGGACCACTTCGGGGATGACTTCCACCTTTTCTACGAGCAATTGCCGGATCCCTTCCCCGATGACCTGTTCCAACTTGAAGAGGGGACAATCGGTGGTCGCCAGGCGGGCCTGGATCGTTTCTGTCACCACAACCCTGGCCTGAAGGATCACTTTTTGCCGTAGGATACGGTCATCATCCAAGTGAAAAATTATCTGTTCGATCAGGATCTTCACGTTGGCGTTTAGCCCCGGCGCCGCGCCCGGGATATCAATAAAGAGTCCGAAGGGAACCTCTTCCATCTGATGGCGTTCTACATTATCCGTGGTGATAAAGAAGATCTGTTTATGCAAGATTCCTTGGATAATCACTTTATCCGGTATCACCTGGGCGCTGACATTTCGCACCTCGCCCACGATCTCCCGGATTTTAATGGCCGGCCGCTCCAGTTCGATGACGGACTCTTTCAAGAGCTGTTCCTGGCCTTCGCCAATCACCTGTTCGACCTTGAACAGGGGTCCGTCGCCGGTGCGGACACGTTCCTGTATCTTCCCGGTTACCTTGACAAAGACCTCGATGATCACTTTTTGCTGCAGTTCCACCGGGGAGACGAGTTCAAAAAAGATCTTCTCGATTACCGGATGGACCTGTACATCCATGCCCGGTTCCGCCCCGGGGACATCCAGAAACATACTGAAAGGAACCTCTTCTTCCTGATGGCGGGCGAGATTGTTCCGGTCGACAAAAAAGATCTGCTTGTGGATTATGCCTTGAACAATTACTTTATCGGGAATAATCTCCACCTGGAGATCACGCAGTTCTCCCCTGATCTCATCAACCTTCTCTGCCGGTGGATCAAGCTCCACTATTTCTTCGATCAAGTGTTGTTTGGCGGCTTCGCCGACCACAGAAGGTAAGAGCAGTAACGGCCCTTCACTTATTTCCAAACCCACCTGGACAAACTGGGTTACCTTGACAAAGATCTCCAGGATAATTTTTTGCAGTACAGACCGCCCGTCCGCGGCCAAACGGAAAAGGATTTTTTCAATAACCGGGTGCACCTGCACATTCATCCCGGGCTCCGCTCCGGGAACATCGATAAAGGTGCTAAAAGGGATATCTTCTGCAAGATGCCTAATCACACCATCGGTGCCGACGAAAAATACTTGTTTATGAATAATCCCCTGGATAATCACTTTATCGGGGATGATCTCCGCGGTAATATCCCTGATCTCACCGGTGATATTCCGTATCTTCACCGCCACCGCCGGCAGCCGGGTAACCGGCACAACCGGGGCGACCCGGGTTCTTGCTTCACCCACCTGTACCTGGGCGCCTTGGAAAGCCGTTGCCACCTCGGCGTCGGCTTCCATCTCATCAGTCTCTTCAATACCGGGACTACTGACTTTAATCTTCACCAGATTGGGATCATATTCCGGAAGGGACTCTCCTTCCGTTTCTCCGCCCGTGCACGAACTCACCCTCACCTGTACTTTTGACGGCATGACAATGTTCTTTACTGCCTCCGGAGGCGCCTCTTCTCCGGTCTCATCTTCGCTCTCCTCTTCTTTTTTGCTTTCTGCCTCTATTACCTCTGCCGGCTCCGCTTCGGCCTTTTCCTGTTCCGCCTCTTTTTCCTTTACTTCCTCTGTTTCCCCAGCCTCTTGCCTGGCGTTGCGATTTTTCCGTTTTTTCCGTGTCCGCGTGGTTTTTTTCTTCTTCTCTTCTTTTTCTGCTGTTTCTGCTGTTACTTCCTGTTCTTCTCCGGCGTCAGTTTGCGCGCTCGCGCGCGCTGCCGGTTCTTCCTTCCCGTCCGGGGTAATTCTATCTTCAGCTCGCGGTTGGTTCTCTTCCGGCTCACGCGCCGCATCCTTCTCTTCAAACTCCATCAACGCACCCTCCTTTCTCCCGCCAGTTTCCGGACAGCCGCCTGCCAAAACCTCAGCAAACTGCCGGTCACCGCACCAAATCCGGATGGACATCCAGATCTAGTACATTATATGCCACCGGCGCCGGTGGTGCTTATAGCTACAATCTTTCCGCAACCTTGTCAAAAAAAATAGCGCCCTTGCCGGGCGCTATTTCACCGGAGGAGGGCGGCGTTGCACCTCCTCCCGAAAAGGGTTTTTTTATCTACCCACGAACAACTGGGTGAACATGTTTCCATAAGGACCGCCTGCGACGATCCCAACCCCAAAGTAATTATACCTGGGGTTCAGAATATTGGCGCGATGGCCGGGACTGGCCATGAGATTGTTATGGGCCGCAGTGACGGTAGAGGCGCCGGCCAGGTTTTCACCGGCAGTGGTGTATTTAATCCCGGCTTGCCGCATCTTATCAAAGGGCGACCCATAGGTTGGTGAATTATGACCGAAGTAGTTGCGGTCGATCATGTCTTGGCTCTTCTTCCTGGCCAGTTCCACCAGGGACATGTCCACCTGCAACTGCTGTAAACCAGCCTTCGATCTTTCCTGGTTCACCAAGCTCACCATCTGCTGCTCCTTGGAAGTAAGACTCCCGCCCGGAGCAGGAGAAGGAGATGGAGTTGGAGATGGCGGGTTGGTGGAACCCGGAGGTTGTGGAGCAGGCGCCGGAGCGCTTGGTTTCTGCGGTACAATGATCTGATAGTATCTGCGTTGGCTGGTAGAATTATTCCGCGTTGAATAGTACGATGAGTAGTTCGATGTTTGCTTCGTTGAATAGCTCCATGTGCCGTATTGGCTCCCAGCACCGGAAGTGTAGTAATATGGGCTTGACGACCCACCAACAAAATAGTAGACACCGGCTGTTGCTGGAAGAATTGCTGCGAATACTAGAACGACGGCGATGATTCAACTACCAACGAATCGGGCGCGTAAAGAAAGTAACGCGGACATCGAATACTCCCCTTTCATTACTGCCCTCTTCGGTGAGAAAGATGCAACGACAGTTTCTGCGTTGTTTGGAGAAACCGGTGGTTGTCCGCCCGTACACCTCCTTTTCAAGACAACCCGCAACCACTTCGGTTACATTTTTAATTCATTGTCCGGCGGAAAAACCCTTTATGTAAATAAATACAGCCCTGGTAATCAGGGCTGTAAGTCGTAATCTGCCGTGTCGCCCGGGGCCGGCCCCGGCGCTCTCTTATTAACCTTATTTCTCAAAGATCATCCAACTTAATAATCCCCTCTTTAAGGGCAAAGAGGGCAATCTGCGTCCTGTTTTTTAGCTCAAGTTTCTTACGGATACTGGTGACATAGTTTTTCGCCGTTTTTTCACTAATAAACAAAAGCTGTCCAATTTCGCGGTTGTCTTTACCAGCGGCCACTAAAGGCAGGATCTCCCTTTCCCTGGGGCTCAACCGTTCAAGAGGACCGGGTCGATGAGTGTTTGGTAACTGAGCCATCTGCCCTTCCACCTCTCCAACCGTCCTTTTAGGAAACGCGCGCGCGAACGGGACGGTTTTCTTCTGGTACATGATATGACAAGCCGGAGAAAGAGGTGAGAGCCTCCCGTCCATGCAGTCTGCAGGATTATTTCGTCACGATCGCTTTAAACGGGCATTTGCTCAGGCACAAACCACACTTGCTACAGATCTCCTGGTCAATCCGGTAAGGCTCTCTGGGAACGCCGTCAATCGCCTGTACCGGACAGACCCGGGCGCAAAGACCGCAACCTTTGCACAGGTCGGGGATGATTTCATACCGCTTCAAAGCGGTGCAAACACCGGCCGGGCATTTCTTCTCTTTGATATGGGCCTCATATTCGTCGCGGAAATTCCGCAGCGTGCTTAAGACCGGATTCGGCGCCGTCTGGCCGAGGCCACAGAGGGAAGAGGAGGCAATTACCTCCGCCAGTTCCTCCAGGGTTTCCAGGTCGCCCTCTTGGCCCTTGCCTTCCGTGATCCGCGTCAGAATCTCCAGCATATGCTTTGTTCCGATCCGGCAGGGGACGCACTTGCCGCAGGATTCGTCCTGGGTAAATTCTAAGAAGAAGCGGGCGACATCAACCATACAGGTATCCTCATCCATCACAATCAGCCCGCCGGACCCCATCATCGAACCGGCGGCCTGTAGCGATTCATAATCAACGGGGGTATCCAGATCTTTCTCAGTCAAACAACCACCGGAAGGCCCTCCTGTTTGGGCGGCTTTAAACCTCTTCCCGTTAGGGATGCCTCCTCCCAGATCAAAAATGATCTTGCGCAGGGTTGTCCCCATTGGCACCTCCACAAGGCCGGTATTGTTTATATTCCCGGCAATGGCAAAGCCCTTTGTCCCTTTGCTCTTTTCTGTCCCGATCCGGGAAAACCACCGGGCCCCTTTGAGGATAATCACTGGGATGTTGGCAAAGGTCTCCACATTATTTATTAATGTAGGTTTCCCCCACAGTCCGGCTGTAGCGGGGAACGGCGGCTTCATCCGCGGTTCGCCCCGCTTGCCCTCGATCGAAGCGATCAGGGCTGTTTCTTCACCACAAACAAAAGCCCCGGCGCCGACACGGATCTCAAGGTCGAAAGAAAAACCGGTGCCCATAATATTTTTCCCCAAAAGGCCATACTCCCGTGCTTTTGTAATGGCCTGTTTCATCCGGGCAACTGCCAAAGGATATTCGGCACGCACGTAAATATAGCCCTGACCGGCGCCGATGGCATAAGCGGCAATAGCCATGGCTTCAATAATCGAATGCGGGTCGCCTTCAAGGATACTACGGTCCATAAAGGCGCCGGGATCGCCTTCATCGGCGTTGCAGACCACATATTTCTCCCCACACGCGCGCGCGCCACCGGCCTTTCGCGTGAACTCCCATTTCAAACCGGTCGGAAAACCCGCTCCACCGCGGCCCCGGAGACCGGAATCTTTGATCTCCTGGATGACCTCTTCCGGGGTCATCCCGTTTAAGACCTTCCCCAAGGCAAAATAGCCGTCCCTGGCAATATACTCCTCGATACTCTCCGGATCAATCAATCCCAAATTGCGCAGGGCAATTCGTGTCTGGTGACGGAAAAAATCCATCTCTCTGCTGGAGACGACCGGTTCCCCGGAGGAGGGATGCCGGTACATTTTTTTCTTTACATATCTCCCTTTCAGCAGATGCTCACTGACGATCTCCTGTACATCCCCGGGAGTAACGTGCTGGTAAAAGACGCCTTCCGGGTAGACGATAACGATTGGCCCCAGGTCACACGAGCCGACACAGCCGGTTTCGATCAACTGGATCTCATCATCCAACCCGTGGGCTTGCAATTCGCGGATAAACTCTTCTTTAACCGCATGGCAGCCGGAGGAGATACAACCGGCTCCCCCGCAAATCAGAACATGGGCTCGAAACAGCTTCATTTCTCTTCCCCCACCTAGAGTCTAGACTATGCATTCTTAACCTTAACCTTGCAGTCTAGCAGTATTTTAGTAGCATTTATGGTGTTTAAGCGCGCAAAACGGGTGCAAACGATCACCCTTCATTCAAGTTATCCCGTAATTCCCGGCGCAAATATCCGATTACCTCAGGATGGTTAATCGGTACTTCTTCTAGAACCGCCTTTATTTGCCTGGTATCAAAGGTGAATTCCTTCCCGTTCCTTTTCTGCCGGTAAAGAAAATCCACATCCGGATTGGCCGCGATCAAGGTCAAAATGGTTTCGGCCATATCCCCCAAGGGCGGCCTGTCCCAATTCCGGAGCTGAAAGGTGGCCTCCAACCTGGTTCCGCGGCCGGGAGTGGAGGTTACCGTAAGACCGCCACCGCTCCTGCGGGCGGCGGCTTCGAAAAGGGGCAGGCCCAAACCAACACGGCGGGTGGTACGGGTGGTATAAAAGGGGTCCAGAACCCTCTCCAAATTACCGGCGGGGATCCCCTTCCCGTCATCGGCGATCGTAACCCGGAAAAGATCTTTTTCCGCCTCTTCCACCAGGTGAATTTCGATCAACCGTGCCCCGGCCCGCAGGGAGTTTTGGGCCAGATCCAAAATATGCAGGGCAAGATCCTTCATCACCGGCTCCCACCTATATTTTCTGCCTCTTGGCTTGTGTTTCTTAGGTTGCGTTTCTTAGATTATGCTTCGGTTATGCCTTTTAATTTATGCTTCTTGGCTTGTGCTTCTTCGCTGTCTCTTTCGGCTCGTCTCTCTTGGTCTGTCTCTCTTAGTTTCCTTACTTGGCTTGTGCTTCTTAATTTGTCTCCTTCAATTGCGCCTCTTAGTTTGCCTCTCTTAGCTCGTGTTTTTTAGTTTGTGCTTCTTTTCACAAAGCAAGGCAGAAAAAAATTACCGACGATAGCGTTCTAAAATTTCCGGAACCTTCTCCGGGGTTAGCCGGCCGTAAACGTCATCACCAATGGTGAGTACCGGCGCCAACCCGCAAGCCCCCACGCATCTGGTGGTGTCAAGGGTAAACAGGCCGTCTTCCGTTGTTTCACCATCTTCAATCCGTAAGGTCTCTTTAATCTTCTCCAAAAGGGCCGGCGCCCCTTTAACATAACAGGCCGTGCCCATGCAGACACTGACCGTATATTTCCCCCGCGGTTTCAGAGAGAAAAACGAGTAAAAACTGCTGACCCCGTAAACCTCGCTTAGAGGCAGGTCCAACTCCTCGGCGATGCGCACCTGAACATCATGGGGCAAATAACCAAAGAGCAGTTGTGCCTGGTGCAGGACGGGAATTAAAGCACCCGGCACCCCCTTGTACTTTTGCAGTATTTCATCGAGTTTCCGGTACTTCCCGGCGCACCCGCCTGAAGCCGCCCGGCAAGAACTGGCCGCCATATCCCTCTTTGCCTCCTGTCGCCTTTTTTCTACTGCATTCTACCGTTTTTATCTGTTTTCTTATTCAGAGTAACACTTTTTACCCGCCGGTACAATTAAACTCTGGTCATCACTTTGTAAGAAAGATGTTAACAATAAAGGCTATACGGCTAATGATTAATAATTATAGATTGACAGATCCATCCAGCGCACCAACTCGCTCCAACGGGCGCCGGCAAAAGGAAAAATCGTCCTCCCCCAGCCAATCTCCGCCAAACGATGGGCATCGGAGGAACAAATAAACCGGTAGCCGGGTATTCCTTCTCCAGGACCGCTCTATTGTCTCCCGGACTGATCTCCAAGACCTTTTTGGGCAAACAAGACGGAACAACCCCCAACTGCGAATAGATACTGAAGGAAGGCCGCCGGCAATGGGCCGGATAAACCAGGCCATTTCTCTCCGTTACCAGCTTCACCACTTCCTCCAGGCTAAGAGAGACGGAGTTCAACAGCAAAATCTCCTCTTGACCAATACTGTTTCCCTCCGCATCCACCACTGTCTGCTCGCCAAAGAACTCCGGCCGGTTATTCACCGGCGGCAGGTGTTTTTTCACCAACTCCCCCCAATCCATGGCCTCCTCCAAACCGGGAAAGAGACAGACCATGTGCACCTCTTCTTTAGTCTGGACCTCCATCCCCGGGATCACCCAAAGATCTTTTGGGGGTGAAGCCAAGAAAGCCGGGAGATTGGCCGTGCTGTTATGGTCGGTGATGGCAATTACCCTAAGCCCCGCCGCCCGGGCCCGGGCAAAGACCCGCGGCGGATCCATCTCCCTTTCAGCACAGGGGGAAAGGGCGGTATGGATATGGAGATCCGCAGGAAAGAGCAGGCTTGTCATTCTTCTTCCGTTAATGCCCGGTATAAACGGCCCGCCGCTTCAAAAGTCGGTAGAGAGGTGCCAAGTAAGACAACGCCTTCAGCACGGGCTTTTTCGATGGTGGTGGAATCCGGGCCGGCGCCCGCAGTAAAAAGCGCGGCGGCCAGGTTTAAAAGTAGCGCGACAGCCACCACATTGCTGTGGGTTTGAATGGTCAACCAAACCTCTCCCTCACCGGCATGTCCCATCACATCGCTTAATAAATCCGAGACATAGAACCCCCGGCATTCCCGGCCCGTCTCACCCTCTCCGGTGATGATCCGTGCCTCAGTCTTTTCCAGAACTTTCTTTAGATTCACTCTTTGCGACCTCCTTTTCGCTGCCGGTCTTACCCAAAGCAGGGGGGCGCTTCTGCGAGAGGAGCAATAATTTACTGGCCAATTCTTCCAATTCTTCCCGGAGGATAAAGATACAATCCGATAATTGGGCGTTTCCTTGCACTATATCCTCGGCCAGCGAACGGCAGGTGGGTGAACCACATGCCCCGCAATCCAGCCCCGGCAATTTGGTCATCAGCCCTTCAACCTGCTCCAGCTTTTTGATGGCGACACCTAGATCTTTGTCAAGCTGCAAAGCTGGTATCGCCGGCAACTCTTGTCCTGAGTAGAAAAAGCCCTTGGCATAAAGCTCTGCACCCAAGGCCGCCACCTCCGGCGGTAATTCCTTGTCGTTGACCGTTTCCGCCAGTTTCCTGATTTTAACCCGGGCAACAAAAGGATTCTCCACCGTTAACGCGCCGCCGACACACCCTTCCGGACAGGCCATCGCCTCTATATAATCGATATCATTTAACTTATCCATTTCAATCTCTTCCAAGAGGGCGGCCACATGATGAATTCCGTCAACAGACAAGGAATTATCCCATTTTACCGCGACGCTTTCGCCGCCCGCCCGGGCCCAGCCGATCCCCACTCCGGTGCTTTTGGGGAGAACGTCAATTTTTTCTCCGGCTTCTACCTGTTCCTGGAGTTTGCCAAAGATTGAGACAAAAGGAATGGCGCCGTCCACATGGTAGCCGGCTTGAACGGCTGTTTTGATCTCTGTGATTTTAGCCGGACAAGGGGTGATAAAAAAAAGCCCGATCTCTTCCGGGGGATAATCCAATTCCGGCAAACGCTCACGGTAGAAGATCTTCGCCGCTGTCACATAAGGAGGATCAATCGGAATAATCCGGGGGATTAAGCCCGGAAAGCGCACTTGGATCAGGCGGACCACCGCCGGACAGGAAGAAGAGATTAGAGGCAGGTTCCTCCGGTCATTGGCTGCGGTGTATTCTTCCAGGTAGGTACGGACCGCATAAGTGGTCAATTCCGCTGCCGCCGCCACTTCGTAAACTTCATCGAAACCGATCTGCCGGAGAGCGGCCAGCACGGCGCGGGGCATCACCCCTCTTTTAAACTGCCCGTACAGGCTGGGGGCAGGCAGGGCCACCCGGTAACGGAAGTTCTTCAGATCATCAAGGGTCTCACTGAGGGCTTTTTTCGCATGGTTTTCACAGGTCCGGATACATTCGCCACAATCGATGCAGCGTTCTGTTAAGATCACAGCTTTTCCTCCCCGGACCCGGATCGCTTCTGTCGGGCAGTTCTTAATACAATTGGTACAACCTTGGCACTTCTCTTCATCCAGGACGACCGAATGGTATCTGGTTTTCATCACGTCACCCCATCGTCATCTATATCAAAATTCATGACGACTTTTGTTCCCCGGTCCTTTGTGGTTTCAATCGTGATCGTATCGGAACACTTTTTCATATTCGGCAAACCCATCCCGGCGCCAAAACCCATCTCTCTGGCTAAATCGGAAGCGGTGGAAAAGCCCTCTTGCATCGCCAGGTTGACATCGGGAATTCCCGGCCCTTCATCTTCGGCAATCACCCGTAACTTGTCCTCGGCAACC
Organism: Bacillota bacterium; assembly: GCA_012735195.1. GTDB lineage: Bacteria > Bacillota > UBA4882 > UBA10575 > UBA10575 > JAAYGG01. The sequence continues at coordinate 26,053 of JAAYIC010000062.1, read as the reverse complement.
TCCAGGATCAGCCGTCCACGGAGGGCGTGAAGAACAATGTTCATCTCCGCCTCGTAAGCAGCGATGGCCACTCTTCTAATAACTCCGGCGTCCACCCCTATTTTTCTCAGAGCTTTCTTGATTTTGCTCGCCGCTTCACCCGCAGCGGCATAATCCCCACCCTCCACCGAGAAGCGCAAAACCATCCCGGGGGTTGTCATGACTTCACCTCCTGCGGGAAGGCAAACCACTACAACCTTCCAAGCCGGCGGAATACAAAATCCCGCAGGTTTCATAGAGTGGTAATTTCGTCATTAACAACGGCAGATTGCGTTCTTGAGCCATGGCAATTACTTCCTGCGACGGTTTTTTTCCCCGTACAAAAATAATCCCGCTGAGATCGATCATCTCTGCGGTCCGGATCACTTGGGCATTGGTCAGACCGGTTAAAAGGAGGGTTTTTTCTTTGGTAAAAGCCAAGACATCGCTCATCAGGTCCGATCCACAGGCGTAACGGGGCTCAACTAAGTCAAGGATCTCCTCTCCCCATAGGATTTCTGCCGCCAAGAGTTGTTGGATTTTTCGTAGATTCATCAAAACACCTCATCTTAAAAACGCCTCTATAAAATAGATACGACAATTCTCCGGGAAATACCTTCTCAGGCAGGAGAATTGTCGCCTGATAAATTATGATAAATTTAAGTTAAAAGCTATTCTTCTTTAATATAGGCACGATAACCCTTATTCCCCAATTCCCGTTTTAGCCGGTCGGCATTTACCGGATTGGCAAAAGCCCCAACCTGAACGTAATAGGGAAGTTCTTGACTGACGAATACCGGATAGCCCTGTTCTTCCAGTTCGCCGGCGGTCCGTAACGCTTCCTCCCGTGCTTGGTAGGGACCGATCTGCACTTTATATCTTACTGTCACCGTCTCCACAGCGGCTTCCGGCGTGGAAAAGATCTCCTCGTAAACCCCTTCGCTCTCCGGAAATTCAAACGCCAGCGGGGTTTGGATCTGCTCGTTCCAGCTTTGCACCGGAGTTAAGGGTCCTTCCCGCACCCAATCATAATAAAGGGTACCAAAGATAACTCCTACCGAAATCGCAAGAAATGCCATGAAAACCAGACCGGCAATCTTGGTCAACAGGGTTGTCAAGGCCTTTGTTCTTTCCCGGCGTTTCTCCATCATGCTCCCTCCTTACTGTTCGCGCACGCGCGTATACCCACTTTCTATATAAATGTTACGATCCCGTCCGGAAAATATTCCTTAAACTTATCCCACCGAAACGGGCGCCGCGCACGTACGCACAGCCGGCAACTTGTCCCCAGCAAGAGGAAGACAGGAGTCTCTATCTGGAGGCTTCTGGCCTTTCTCTTCGTTGTAATGATGAATACCAAATTGTTTTATCCGTGATCCGTAACCACACGCTTAATCCGGGCCCCAAGGGAACCCAACTTCTCCTCAAATTTTTCGTAACCGCGGTCCAACAAATCCACTCCTTCGACAATGGTTTCGCCCTTAGCGGCCAAACCCGCCAAAACCATCGCTGCAGCTGCCCGCAGGTCCGGTGCGACCACCGCCGCCCCGGTAAAGCGGGGTACTCCTTTTACTACGGCGCTCCTCCCCTCCACCCTGATATTGGCGCCCATGCGCACCAATTCATCGACATAACGGAAACGGCCGCTAAAAACATTCTCCGTGAGCAAACTAGTCCCCTCCGCCAACGCAAGGGCCGCTGTCATCTGCGGTTGCAGATCCGTAGGAAAGCCCGGATAAGGAAGGACAGTAACATCCACCGCCCGCAAACGTTTATCAGCCTTAACCTTAATGCTCTCCTCTTTTACCTGTACTTCCACACCGGCCTCTTTCAATTTGGCAGTCAATGACTCCAAATGTTCCGGGATAATCTCTTTCAGGTGGACCTCACCTTTGGCAATCGCCGCCGCCAGCATAAAGGTGCCGGCCTCAATGCGGTCGGGAATTACCGTGTAATCTATGGGGATGGAACGCAGGGCTTTAACACCTTCAATCCGGATCATATCGGTTCCGGCGCCCCGGATATGCGCTCCCAAACGGTTGTAAAAATTCTGTTCCTCAATAATTTCCGGTTCTTTCGCGGCATTACGGATTACAGTAACGCCTTTGGCCAAAATGGCGGCAGCCATGATATTCTCCGTCGCTCCCACACTGGGGAAGTCCAGATGGATATCGGCCCCGTGGAGTTCGTCGGCTTGCACATAAATATAGCCATGTTCCTCCACCACTTCGGCGCCGAGACTCTGAAACCCCTTTAGATGGAGGTCGATCGGGCGTTGCCCAATCACACACCCACCGGGCTGGAAGAGTTTAACCTTCCTCATCCGGGAGAGCAAAGGGCCCATGACTTGTACGGAGGCTCTCATCTCCCGCACAAGCTCATCCGGGGCGGAATAGCCCAAATCCTTCCGGGGAATTATCCGCAGGACCGCGTGGTCCGCCCAGGAAACTTCAGCCCCCAGGCTTCGCAAGACCTCGATCATGGTTAATACGTCTTTTATCAGGGGAACATTTCTAATGATGCATTCATTTTCGGCCAGGAGCGAAGCGGCCATCAATTTTAATACCGCATTTTTTGCTCCGCTGATTGGGACCTCACCCCGCAAAGGGTAACCGCCCTCAATCTCCAAGCGTTCCACCGGTTTTCACCTCCAAGGCCGCCGCAACAGTTGGTTTTTTCGTTGCCGCGCGAGACAGTAGATATTCTATGCATAATTCGTTTTTAAGTGACAAAGGCGCATATGCAAATAGGCTTGTCCTTACCGGATTTGAGATTTCAAAAGCCGCCGCCGGTTTCCTTTGAGATATTTAATAAAATGCCGATTGAGACCAGGGTAATCCATAAGGAGGAACCACCGGCGCTGATCAAAGGAAGGGTGATTCCGGTCGTAGGAATCGTGGCGGTCACTACCGCGATATTGATCAAAGCCTGAACAACAATACACGAGGTTATCCCCACCGCCAGCAGGCTGCCGTAGCGATCCGGCGCCGTCAAGGCGGTTTTATAACCCCGCCAGGCGATAAGGAAGAACAGGAAGAGAAGAAATATCGTCCCAATGAGCCCCAGCTCTTCGCCGATGATCGCAAAGATATAGTCCGCATGGGATTCCGGGAGATAGAAAAATTTCTGCCTGCTCCGTCCCAGCCCGACACCGAAAAGGCCACCGGAACCAAGGGCCATCAAACCCTGAATAATCTGCCACCCGTCCCCTGTCGGGTCAACCATCGGGTCAAGGAAGGAGAAGAACCGCCGCAGGCGATAGGGTTCTTTGATAATCAAACCAACACCGGCTCCGGTCCCAAAAAGCCCAACCAAGGCCAGATGGCCAAGGCGGGCGCCGGCGGCGAAAAGCATGATAAAGAAGATCCCGAAGATCACCACCGTAGTGCCGAGGTCCGGTTCCAACATAACCAGCAGGGCAATGACTCCTGTATAAACCAATGGCAGTAAGATTCCGGTAACAAAATTCCTTATTCCCGAACCCAATTCCGCAAGGTAATGGGAGAGAACAAAGACCAAAGACAATTTGGCGAACTCCGAAGGCTGGAAGGTAAAAAGGCCCAGATCAATCCAGCGCCGCGCCCCTTGAATCTCTTCGCCGATAAAAAGGACAACCAGTAAAAAAAGGGGCGCCAAAAAGGCAAAAACACCGGTAAACTTACGCAGCCTGCGATAATCCAACCGCAGTGTGGCCAGGAGCAGAAAAAACCCGAGCAAGGCGTAGATAGCCTGCCTTTTCCCATAATAAAACGGGTCTTTCCCGCCGGTCTGGCTTAAAGCCCTGGGGGCGCTGGCACTGGTGACCAGAATCACGCCAATAACCAACAGAAAAATGGTGGTTAATAAAAGCAGGAGATCCGGCCCCTGTTTTTTCAAAGCCTCACCCCCGGATACTTATGGTTTGTAACCCGCCAGCGCCAGCAGAGCCAGGAGGATACCGACAAGCCAGAATCTGATCACCACTTTGCTTTCGACCATTCCTCCCAGCTCGTAATGGTGGTGAAGCGGGCTCATCCTAAAGACCCTTTTTCCGGTTAAACGGAAGGAAAGCACCTGAATAATAACGGAAAGAACCTCCGCGACAAAGATCCCGCCGGCCACCGGGAGAAAAAGCGCGGTCCCGGAAAGGACCCCCACCGCTCCTAAAGCCGCGCCCAAGGCCAGGGAACCGGTGTCACCCATAAAAACCTGGGCCGGCGGGCAGTTGAACCAGATAAAGCCCGCACAGGCGCCAGCCAGGGCAACGGCAAAAACGCCCAACCCCGTCTCCCCTTGCAAAACAGCCAAAATACCCATGGCCAGGCCGGCGGTGACACAGCTACCGGCCGCCAGGCCGTCCAGGCCGTCGGTGAAGTTGACCGCATTGGAGGTGCCGACCACGACAAAGATAATGAAGAGCGAAGCCGCCAGGGGATGGAGAAGGGAAAGCCGCCAGGAAAAGAAGGGAAACGGTAGACTCTCCATCACCCCGGACCTGATCACATAGATACTCAAAAGGGCGGCGAAAAATACCTGGAGGAGCAGTTTGTACCTGGCTTTAAGTCCTAAGGGCCGCCGGCGGATGATGATCAACAGGTCGTCAAGGAAACCAATCAGACCATAGCCGAAAGTAATGAAGAGAGTCCACCGGAGAGCCGGGTCCCAAGACCGGCCCATGCCAGCGATTACCCCGGCCAAAAGCCCGCCGAGGATCAAGACCCCGCCCATCGTGGGTGTACCGGATTTAACGTAATGGGTGCGGGGAGCATCCGTCCGCACATTCTGCCCGGCTTTTATCTTTTTCAGGAACCTGATCACAGGGGGCCCGGTAAGAACCACAAGGAAAAAAGCGGTTAATCCCGCGGCGAAAAAACTAATCCAAGGCAGCTTCATTTCTTCTCTTCCTCCCTGAATACTTCGGCTAATTCCTTAAGCAACTGCTGGATTACCCTTTCCATCTTCATTCCCCGGGAACCCTTTACCAGAAGGATGTCACCTTCTGCCACATAAGCCCGTAAATCCCGGATTAAGGCTTCCTGCTCTGCATAATGGCGGCTAAAAACCCCTGCCGCCGCAGCCGCGTCCGCGGTCCCGGCCGACATGGGCCCATAGGCAAAAAGAGCTGAACAGCCATGATCACCAAGGCTTTCACCGACTTTGCGGTGGGCGGCGGCGCTGAACTCTCCCAATTCCAACATATCGCCGAGAACAGCAATTTTCCGTTTTCCTTCCATCCCGCCCAGTACCTCCAGGGTTGTTTGAACCGACTGCGGGCTGGCATTATACGTATCATCAATTATGGTCAAACCATACTCTTCCATGATCCGCAACCTTTTTTCCAAGGGCGGCAGGTTCTTCATGCCCGTGGCGATCTCCCGGGCAGTAAGGCCAAAAGTGAGCGCCGCCGTGGTTGCGGCCAGGGCATTGGCGGTATTATGCCGGCCGGGGAGAGGAAGAAAGAAGGTGAAATCTCCCCACTTTCCGGTAACCGTCACTTCCTGCCCGCCGGCAACAGAACGGGCGCTCCCCCGGAGATCCAGCCCGTCCCCTTCGAGACCATAAAAAAGAGAGACTCCGGGGAAAAGCCGGTCCATCAGTCGTACCCGCGGGTCGTCCCCGTTCAAAACCGCCAGCCCGTTCCGGGGCAGAGCGGCAATAAGTTCTCCCTTCGCCCGGGCGATGGCTTCCTGAGAACCCAAAAGCTCAAGGTGACTGTGGCCGACATTGGTGATCACACCCACCGTCGGGCGGGCGATCCCGGCCAAATAAGCGATCTGCCCTTCCCCGCGCATCCCCATTTCCAGGATGATAACTTCCGTATCACTCTTCAGGGTCAATAGGGTTAAGGGCAATCCGACCTCATTATTATAGTTCTTCTCATTTTTTACCACCTGGAACCTCTGGGCCAAAAGAGCGGCAAGAAGCTCTTTGGTGGTGGTTTTCCCGTTACTGCCCGTGACCCCAATTACCGGTATGGAAAAGCGCTGCCGGTGCCAGGCGGCCAACCGTCCCAGCGCGGTAAGGGTATCCGCCACCTGGACCACGGCTACTTCAGGCGGGAAAGCCATCTCCGGCTTTTCCTCGACCACCAGGACGCCGGCGCCGCCGGCTACTGCCTGGGCGGTAAAATCATGCCCGTCGTATTTTTCACCGCGAAGAGCAAGAAAAACCTCTCCCCGCCGGATGGTCCGGCTGTCCGTTCCCACGCCGGAAACGCGGGCGTCGGGCTTGCCGACCAAAAGCTTCCCCCCGGTTGCTTCGAGGATCTCATGGACTGTAAATTCAGCCATCTGTTCTCTCCTTTAACCCCTGCGCCCGCGCGCGTAATGCGGCCGCCGCCACTTCCCGGTCATCAAAGGGTACTGTCCGGTCATGAAAGATCTGGTGGTTTTCATGGCCTTTTCCTGCTATGACCAGCATATCTCCGGGGCGGGCGGCAAAAACCGCCTCCTGGATCGCTTCCTTCCGGTCAAGAATCACCCGGCAGCCGCGGGCCGGATCACGTCCCAACGCCCACGCCTCCGCCACAAAGCCGTTCTCAATTTCCCGGGCAATTGCCGCCGGGTCCTCCGAACGAGGATTATCACTGGTAATAATGGTCAGATCCGAAAGCCGCGCAGCGATCCTGCCCATCTCCGGACGCTTGCCCCGGTCACGGTCGCCGCCACAACCAAAGACCAACAGCAGGTTGTTTTTTGTCAGGGCCCGGGCTGTCCGTAGGATATTCTCAAGGCCGTCGGGGGTGTGGGCATAATCCACCACCACCGCAAAATCGTCGCCCCCCGGGATTAACTGAAAACGCCCGGGAACTCCGGTCAGACTTTCCAGCCCTCGGCCGGCTCTTTCCAAATCCACACCCAAGGCCAGTGCCAGGCCTAATGCGCCCAAAGCGTTATAAATGTTAAACCTTCCGGGTAATTTCAGGTTTATGCGCCTTTTCCCCCAGGGCGTATTGGCCGTAAAAGCACTGCCCTTGATGGTCATCGAGATCTCTTCCGCGCGGATTGCGGCCGCCGGGGAAAGGCCGTACGTGAACTTCCGTCCGCTTGTCCGGTCCAAAATATACCGGCCATGGGGGTCATCGATATTAATCACCGCCGGGGCTTCCGGGGGAAGATGAGTAAAAAAGCCGGTTTTCACCTGTAAATACTCGTCAAAACTCTGGTGGAAATCCAGATGATCCGGGGTGATGTTGGTAAAAACCCCCCCGGCAAAGGTCAGCCCATCCACTCTCCCCAAGGCCAGGGCGTGGGAGGAGACCTCCATCACCACGCAGTCTATTCCTTCCTTAAGCATCTCGGCGAAAAGACGCTGCAGGTCCAGGGGGCCGGGGGTGGTATTACCGGAGGTTTCGGCTTTCCCGCCAAAAAGGTGGTGGATGGTTCCGACCAGTCCCGCAGGGCGGGAGGCCGCCTCCAGGATTGAGCGGAGAAAAAAAGTGGAGGTAGTCTTTCCGTTGGTACCTACCACCCCCAACAACTGCAGACGGGCGGCGGGATCATGATAAAAAATCCGGCCGATGGCTGGTAAGAGTTTCCGGGTGTCCTGCACCAAAATAAGGTTGGCCGCTTCTTCCACCCCTCCGGCCTCTTCGGCCAGGACGGCGACAGCGCCGCGGGCCACCGCCTCCCGTATATAGTCATGACCGTCGGCCTTACTCCCGCGCAGGGCAATAAAGAGAGCGCCCGGGGAGACCAGCCGTGAGTCATATTCCACCGAGGTGATCTCAACCTCCGCGTCACCCCGGAACTCCGTAACCGGCAGTTTCTCCAGTAAAGCTTTTAGTTTCATGCCGACCACACCCGTCTTCCGCTTATATCTTTACCACAATTTAGCATTTTATGAGTGGGTTTACGTACAGATGCACAGATGCGCCCGTGGGGGCGCGGCTACATCCCGGCTTCCAGGAAATAGACGTTGACCGTCATCCCCAAACCCAAACGAGTTCCGGCAGCCGGAATCTGCTTGACCGCTAGGCCGGCGCCGTGGGGGACCATCTTTAAGCCCATCTTCTGCAAGACCTTGCCGGCCTTTTCCACCGAGAGCCCGGTTAGATCGGGCACCAGAACCAACGGTTCATTCTTCACATTGTACTTTGCCTTTTCATTGTAATAAAGGAGGATCGTTGTTCCCGGTGGCACCATTGCCCCTGCTTTAGGATTCTGCTCCATCACGTAATCTCCTTCTCCCAATTCCCGCCAGGATAAATTGGCACGGGTGAGGATCTTTCTGGCTTCCGCCCGCGTAAGGCGGAGGAGATTAGGGACGGACCTGAGGGTGGTTTCATCCCGCGCAAGCGCTTCCGGGCCCGTGCTTTGCTTTTGGGGGACTTCCGGAGGCACGCCCAGGTAATAAAGGATATCACGGACTACCGCGGCAAATACCGGAGCGGCAATCACCCCTCCGTACTTCACCAGCCCCTGCGGTTCATCAAGGATCACAATAACCGCCACCCGGGGGTTCTCCACCGGGCTGAAACCCAAAAACGATGCCACGCGTTCCGCTCCGTAGATGCCGCCCACCGGTTTCTGGGCAGTACCGGTTTTTCCCGCCACCCGGTAACCGGGGATCTGCGCCCGGTTTCCCGACCCGTGCTCAACCACGGATTCCAGGAGCAAAGCGGTTTCTTTGGCGGTTTCTTGGGAAATCACCCGGCGGATTACTTTCTTTTCATATTTTTCCACCACTTCGCCGCCGGGGGAACGGACTTCCCGGACCAACCGGGGTTGGAGCAGACAGCCGCCGTTGGCAATAACCGACAAAGCTTGGAGCAATTGGAGCGGGGTGACGGAGATCCCCTGGCCAAAACCGATCGTCGCCAATTCGACATTTTTCACCCGTGCTAACGGGGGAACGATCCCCCGTCCTTCACCGGGAAAATCGATGCCACTGCGGGAACCGAACCCAAAAGCCTCCAGGTAGGAATAGAGTTTTTCTTTCCCCAGGCGTAAAGCCAAAGTGGCGAAGACCGGGTTACAGGAGTTTTCCGTGGCTTCAAGGAAAGTCTGCCGGCCGTGGCCACCGGCCCGCCAGCAACTTAAGCGGGCTTTATCGACCATTATATAACCGGGGTCAAAAAACACCGAATTCCGACGGACAATCCCCTCTTCCAAAGCAGCGGCGGCGGTAAGAATTTTAAAGGTAGATCCCGGTTCATACTGGTCGGTTACTGCCCAGTTCCGCCAGAGGGCGGCCGGGTACTCCTGATAGCTGTTGGGATCAAACCCGGGGAATGAAGCCATCGCCAGGATCTCCCCGTTCATGGGGTCCATGACGATAATCGTCCCGCGTTTCGCCCCCTGTTCCAGCACGGCTTTTTCCAGTTCCCGTTCGGCAATGTGTTGAATGCGCTCATCAATCGTTAGAACGATGCTGGATCCGTCCTGGGGCGGGATGTAACGCCGTTCTCCCAAAGGAATGCTCTGCCCCCGGGAGTCAAATTCAGCCTGCTGGCTCCCGGGAATACCCCGCAGGTGCGCATCGTAATATCTTTCCAATCCTTCCAAACCCTGATTGTCAATACCGACAAACCCCAAGACCTGAGCAGCCAGCTTCCCTTGGGGATAAAAGCGCTGCGCTTTTGGGATCACCTTAATCCCCGGCAGACGGGCACGGCGGATCAAATCCGCCTCTTCCGGGGTGGCTTTCATTTTCAGCCAGACAAAGGAAAGATTCCGTGTGAGGAGGCTATAAACCCGCTTTTCCGGCATATTTAAAATCCCGGCGACAGTCTTTGCCGTTTCCTTTGCCTCTCTAACCTGCGCCGGGATTGCATAGATACAGTCGGCATTAAAACTCATGGCCAAAGGCCGGTGATTACGGTCGAAAATAATCCCCCGTTTGGGTTGGAGAGGGATATCCCGTAAACGCTGGTCTTCAGCTATTTGCTGGTAATAGCCGGCTCTTATGACCTGAATGAAAAAGAGCCGCCCGGTCAAGACGGTAACACCGGCAAAGACCAACAAAAAAAGCATGGTGATTCTTTTCTTTATAATCAGGACCCCTTTTAAATTCACCCCGGCTTAACCCCCAAAACCCCTAATAACCCGGGTCGGCCATAACCCGTCCGGCCCCGGAAAGCCAATCCGCCACCTTTTGCAGTACCCCCCTCTCCATTCCCAAGTAAGCGGGGGCCTGCATGAACAGGGTGATCTCCGGTGTTTCCGAAAGTGCCGGTGTATAAGCCAGCAACTGCCGGCCGTCGTTTTCTGCGGGTTTCATCCCCAAAACATTAACGGCGATAACCTCAATCCGCTGACTGGAACTGAGATCCGCCAACTCATACTGGAGCCGGCCGATTTCTTTCTCCATTTCCTCTATTTCGCCACGGACTACCGCCAACCTGTGCTGGCTCTGGGCGAGCATAGCTTGGACCAAAATATTAGCAGTCATTAAAAGGAACAAGAAAGCGACAATGCGAACCCTGCCTAGCAGTTTCTTTTTATTTATCTTCAGTCTGTAGGTTTTCCGGATTTTTACCCCGCGTGGAGCCTGATGCGCGCACATATGTGCCCGCTTGTCATTGGCGCGTGTGCGCCCGCGAGCGTCTGCCCGTACGCATGACGTGTACGAGGTATCGCCTGCGTCGCTCACCCGGGAATGATCAGCCGGGTTCGCGCATGCTTTTGTGTGTGCGCGTGCGTGTGTGTGGGGTGCGTGTGCGTACGACGCATACGAACCCTTGCCCGGTCCGGCTTTAATGCCCACTTGGTGCATGTGTGGACGCGCGTGCGATGCATAAGGCGCCTGTTGTGTATTTATCCGTGTTTCTTGGTTGGCCGGGTACGTGTGGTACGCTTCTCCATTCTTTGCTGCTAACATTTTTATGCCTCCTCATCCGGTGGTAGACCAATTTAGAGTTTACGGACAGCCCTCAATTTTGCACTGCGGGATCTGGGGTTTCCGGCTGTTTCCTCCGCTGACGGTGTTACCGGCCGGCTGGTCAGGATCTCGATCCCGGGGCCGCCGCCGCAACAACAAACAGGAAACCCCGGTGGACATGTACACTTGCGGGCCATTTTTTGAAAGGTCCGTTTCACCAAGCGATCCTCAAGAGAATGAAAGGAGATTACCGCCATTCTCCCCCCGGGAGCCAGGCACCTGATGCCCGCCGCCAAACCGGCTTCCAATGATTCCAGTTCTTTATTGACGGCGATCCGTAGGGCTTGAAAAGTTCGCCGGGCCGGGTGCGGACCCCGCCGGCGGGCGCCCGCCGGAACGGCTGCTTTAATAACCTTCACCAGGTGATGGGTGGTTAAAATCGGGTTTTTTCGCCGTTCATTGACGATAAATTGACTGATCCTTGCCGCCCATGGTTCTTCCCCGTATTCCCGGATAATCCGGTGCAACTCTTCCCGGCTTGCTCTGTTCACCAGATCCGCAGCGGTGAAATTTTGGGAAGGATCCATCCGCATATCCAAAGGCGCATCTTCCCAATAGGAAAAGCCTCTGTTCCCCTGGTCCAGCTGTAAAGAAGAGACCCCGAGATCAAGAAGGATACCGTCGGGAGCAGGCAACCCTTCTTCTTCAAGAAAAATTGGCAGATCCCGGTAGTTTCCTTGCCGGAGAATTAAACGGCCGGGGAAAAAAGATAAATTTTCCCCGGCTTTGGCCAGGGCTGATGCATCCAGGTCGATCCCGAGGAGAGTGCCTGAAGGACCCAGTTTCCCGGCAAGCAGCGAGGCATGACCGCCCAGGCCGATGGTCCCGTCAACGAAGATTTCACCGGCCGCCGGGGCGAGATACCTCATTACTTCTCCGGGTAAAACCGGAATATGAACAACCGGGTCCATATTACCGTTTTTCCTCCTTAATTAGTGGCGTCCAACAAGCGAAGAGCCGGATCAAATCCCGATCCCAATAATCTTCTCCGCCAGCGCCTCGTAGGCTTCTTCGGCCTTCTTCGCGTATTCTTCCCAGACCTCCCGTGCCCAAATTTCAACCCGTGTCGAAACCCCTAAAATATACAGATCCCTTTTAATTCCCGCATGTTCCCGGAGATGAGGGGGGATGGAGATCCGGCCCTGCTTGTCCGGTTCACATTCAACCGCTCCGGAAAAAAACAGGCGGACAAAGGCTCTTGCGTCCGCCTGGGTGGTAGAGAGGGTCTTCATCTTTTCTTCAATAGCCTTCCATTCCGGAAGTGGATAGAGAAAAAGTGAACGATCCAGACCACGGGTGAGCACAAACTTCTCCCCCAGATCATCCCGGAATCGCGCCGGAATAATGAGCCGGCTTTTTTCATCCAGGGAATGTTGGTATTCACCCATAAACAAGCTGGCGTCACCTCGTCGTCTCCACTTTGCTCCACTTCACTCCACTCGGTACCGCTTACTATTCATAATGCTCCATTTTCTCTCATTTGTCAAGTCTTTTTTGATCTTTTTCTCCATCATGGCAGGGAAAGAAAAAAAAGCCCGTTTAAGGCTGGGTTAACCGATTACTGAAAAATAAAGTCTTAATATTTTTATTATTTAAAATTTTTTGCCGTTTACCTCCAGGATCACCAGCACCAATAATCCGGCTAGAATTAAGACGTCCAGGGCGTTGGGGTAAAAGAGGCACTTAATCAATACGAGGGCGGTGATGAGCAGGTAGACAACCTTCTCTATCCGGCGGAACAGGAAAAAGGGGTGCAAATGCTCCTCCTCCTTGAGTCTTTATTATCCTCAGCCGGCGCGGATCCGCGCATAATAATATATTATATGAGAAGGGCATAAAAAAGGAACCGAGATTTCCCGGTTCCTTTTTTTAATGGGCCTTTTCCGCTTCAAGCAGCGCGGCCTTTCGCGAAAGGTTTATCCGTCCCAGCCGGTCGATTTCAACCACCTTCACCAGGATTTCATCGCCGGGTTTGACCACATCTTCCACCTTGGCCACCCTTTCTTTGGCCAGTTGCGAGATGTGAACCAGTCCCTCCTTGCCCGGCAGGACTTCGACAAAAGCGCCAAAATTCATCAACCTGACCACTTTACCGAGGTAGGTCTTGCCCACCTCCACATCGCTGGTTAAATGCTCAATGATGCCCCGGGCTTTTTCACCGGCCTCCTGATCAATGGCGGTAATATAGACGCGCCCGTCATCCTCGATATCAATCTCCACCCCTGTTTCCTCGATGATCTTCCGGATTGTCTTGCCGCCGGGGCCGATGACATCCCGGATCCGGTCGGGATCGATCTCCATGATGATCATCCGCGGTGCATATGGAGAAAGATCTGGCCGGGGTTGGGCGATCGCCTCCTCCATCTTCTCCATAATGTATAACCGTCCCCTTTTTGCTTGTTCCAAGGCTTGCTGGAGAATTTCCTTCCCGATCCCGGCGATCTTAATATCCATTTGGATGGCGGTGATTCCGTCTCTGGTTCCCGCCACCTTGAAATCCATATCACCCAAATGGTCTTCCAACCCCTGGATATCAGAGAGAATGGTAAAACGCTCCCCGTACTTAACCAAACCCATGGCAATACCGGCCACGTGTTTCTTAATTTTTACCCCGGCATCCATCAAGGCCAGAGAACTCCCGCAGACACTCGCCTGCGAACTGGAACCGTTGGATTCAAGGACCTCCGAGACCACCCTTATGGTATAGGGGAAATCCTCCTCCAATGGAATAACAGGCAACAATGCCCTTTCCGCCAAAGCGCCGTGGCCGATATCCCGCCGTCCGGGGCTCCGTATTGGCCGGACCTCACCCACACTGTAGGGCGGGAAATTATAGTGGTGGATATAACGCTTGGAGTCTTCTTCTCCCAACCCGTCCAAGATCTGCTCTTCACTAAACCGGCCCAGGGTGACAATGGAAAGCACCTGGGTCTGTCCGCGGGTAAAAAGCGCCGAACCGTGGGTCCGGGGTAATAACCCTACTTCACAGGTGACCGGCCTGATCTCCTCCGGTTTCCTCCCGTCCACGCGGATCCCTTCCAGAGAGATCATCTTTCTGACCTCTTCTTTAATGATCGTATCCAGAACCCCTGCAATATCCTTTGTTTTTAAGGCGTACTCTTCCTCGCCCAGTTTTTCTTGGAAATACTCATGGGTCTCTTTTTTGACTTCGTCCAATTTGGCTTCGCGTTCCAGGTTCTCCGGGGTTTTCAAGGCGGCCAGCAGCTTGGGGATGGCGTACTCTTGCACCGCCGCCGCAATCTCTTCATCCGGCTCATTTGTCTCCAGCTCAATCTTTGGCCGGCCATACTTCTCTACGATCTCCTCTTGAAAGGCCACGATCCTTTTGATCTCTTCATGACCAAAGAAGATCGCCTCGAGGATTGTCTCCTCCGGCACCTCCTGGGCTCCGGCCTCCACCATAATAATGGCATCTTTGGTACCGGCGACAATCAGATCGAGATCGCTCTTGTTACTCTGCTCTAAAGTAGGGTTAATCACAAACCGGCCGTCAATCCGGCCGACGTGAACCGCGGCCACCGGACCGGCGAACGGGATCTCCGAAAGGGAAAGGGCGATGGATGCCCCGATCAGACCGGTGGTGTCGGAGGGACTGTCGGGTTCAACCGACAATACCGTTACCACCACCTGGATATCACGGGTGAAATCCTTTGGAAAGAGCGGGCGGATTGAACGATCAATGGCCCGCGCCGCCAAAATGGCGCTTTCCGGCGGCCTCCCTTCCCGCCGCAAAAAGCTGCCGGGGATCTTCCCCACTGAATAAAGGCGCTCCTCATAGTCGACCAGGAGCGGTAAGAAATCCACTCCTTCTCTGGGTTCTGCAGCGACGACAGCTGTAACCAGCAAAACCGTTTCTCCATACCTGATCAAGACCGAACCGTTGGCCTGTTTCGCTACTTTGTCTATTTCAAAAATCAACGGCCTGCCTGCCAGGTCGATTTGGAATTTTTCCAACTCCTCAAAACCTCCCTTTGCGATAAGTAAGTTTTAACCGGAGGGACAGAATTAAAAGGGCGTCTTGAGCCTGAAAATCCTGTCGAAACCCACAAAAAAACAGGGTCCGGTATTCCTTCTTATTATTTACCGTTTTTGAGTTGTACAGAAAGAAAAGCGGGACCCCCCGCTTTTGCTATTTCCTCAGCCCAAGACTTTCCACGATCGCCCGGTACCGTTGGATATCTTTCTTCTGCAGATAATTGAGTAACCCCCGGCGTTGACCCACCATTTTCAAGAGGCCCCGGCGGGAATGGAAATCTTTCTTATGCACCTTCAAATGCTCGGTCAAGTGATTTATCCGTTCGGTCAAAATTGCGATCTGGACCTCCGGGGAACCCGTATCGTTCTCATTGATCCTGTACTTCTCAATCAACTGCTGCTTACTTTCCTGGCTTAAAGCCATTTTTTTCACCTCCTCTTGTTTTTCAGCCTTTGCCCGAGAAGACCGTCGGAGGAGCGGTAATCCCAGCCAAAGGTTGGTAAAGAACCACTAGATAGATTTTATCATAGTTTGCGGGAAGTGTAAACATTTAGATTATTCCACTCCCCGGCGGTAATGACCGCGGGTTGTTTTTCTCCCGGTTATTGCCATTACCTCCTGCCAGAGCCCGTCGTGTGTTGCGCGCCTATCCCCGGTTTTTAGGGCCTCTTGAAAAAGGGAGAGCAAACGGGCGGCAACCGGCGCCCGGTAAAAACGGAGATCCAGGCGGAGCCCGGCTCCCTTTTCCCGCAAAGCCGGCAACTCGTCAAGCAAAGAAAGATCGCGGCTGTTTATCAGGTGACTGCGGCAAAATTCGTCACAAACCAAGGGAAAAACATAACCTTTTTTATCCCGCAATTCGTACCGGGTATGGCGGCAAGGCCGGCCGCAGGCAGCCGGCGGGCGCTGCGCGCTGAAAGCCCCGACCGGACAAAATTGGGAGACCATCAGTTCCAAAGAGGCAAAGACCAGGATCTCCAATTCCAACCCGGAAAATCTCCGGGCGGTAAAAAAGTGGGCAAACTCTGCTGCGGAGAGCTCCGGAGAAAGGGTAAACCCCCTGACCCGGGGGTCGCCGGCCCAAAAGAAACCGGTGGCCGTGTTAAAAGTATAAAGGGTATAATTTATATAAATGGGCAGGTCCGTTTCTTCTTTCACCCGTTGGTAACTGCCGGGATGGGAGACCAGCACCCCGTCGGGGGGAAAACGCCGGCCGATCTCCAGATAGGTTCCGACCCGCTCCTGCTCCCGTTCCCGGGTAATCCGCGGCAAAGCCAGCACCGGACTGATTTTGGCTTGCCGGCAGGCAGCCACCGCCCGGGCCAGGGAGGTTTCGTCCCAGACGGCGCCGGGAAGAAGGCTTTCGCCGCCAAAAATTATCCTCGCGACCCCCGGGCCCAGGCCGGCGGCGGCCTCGACAGTCTCAAGGTCACCGGCAAAGACCACTAGGGAAGAAGGGCCGCTCCGGACCGGACCCTTCTCCCAGGCAACCGCTTTTTCCAACGCCTCCCGCTTGCGCGGGGAACGGTAGCTCCCGGCCAACCTTGCTTCACGCAAGGCCGCTACCGCCTCTCTGCGCACCTGGTGGATCCGGCCAAAAGTTAGCATCGGCTCCCCAGTTATTTCCGGGTAAAACTCTTTGACCGCAAAGGGGGTATCCCCCAACCGGCAGAGGTGCTCTTCTAAAACCTCAGGGGTCAAAGGGTGCCTGCGCGCTGCTTGCGCCGGTTCGGCAGAGCTTACGGTCACCGTATGTCCTTGGTAATCATCGATGATAACCGTCAGGGGAACGCCCGGGGCCACCCGGGCCGTCATCCGGCACTCAACCTTACCGGGACCGGACTCATCCCGCAACAGGCGCCGAAGCGCCTGCTGGAGGCGGCGGGAGTTGACCAGAAAGACCCGGTCGCCGGGTTGCACCGGTTCCGCCAGGGGAAAAACAGCCTCCGGCTTGTCTTTCCCCGTCTCCAGGACAAGTTCACGGAGAAGCACCCGCCGCCGCCCGCCTTTGCTCGTCCAGATCTCGATCTCATCCCCCGCCGTCAACTCCTCAACCAGGGTTACCCGGCAAGACCTGCGCCCCCGGTCATACTCCTTTACCCGGCCGGCAAAGAACCCCCGGTTACTCGGGCGGCTGGCGGCGCTCAAATCCGGACCGGGATCCCCTGTCAGGTACCCGGAGGAAAAACCCCGGTTAAAAACGGAAAAAACCGCTTTTTCTTCTTCCGGCAAGACGCGGAAGGCCCGGGGGTCTTCCGCTAGACGGTCCAGGGCCCGCCGGTAAACCTGCGTAATCGCCGCTACATACTGGGGGTTTTTCATCCGTCCTTCAATTTTCAAGCTTGTGACCCCGGCCGCGACAACCTCCGCCAGGTGCGGCAAGAGAAAAAGATCCTTGGTTGACAAGGGATAAAACGGACCGCGTACACCCGACTGAACTTCAACAGCCTGCCCGTTCCGGAGCAACTCATACTCCATCCGGCAAGGCTGAGTACAGGCGCCGCGGTTGCCGCTCCTTCCCCCGACCATACTGCTGAAAAGGCAGGCCCCGGAGTAAGAAACGCACAGGGCGCCGTGGATAAAAACCTCCAGTTCCAGGCGGGTTGTCTCCTTAATCGCCTTAATCTCCGCCAGGGAAACCTCGCGGGCCAGAATAACCCGTTGAAAGCCGGACTCCTGCAAAAAACGAACCCCTGCGGCATCGTGAATGGTCATCTGGGTACTGGCATGCAGGGGCAGGTCCGGCCAGAGTTTTCCGGCCAGGGCGGCAACGCCCAAATCCTGGAGGATTATTCCGTCCACTCCCAAGCTGTAAATGCAGTTTATCTCATCCAACACCGCCGGTAACTCCGCTTCTTTAATCAGGGTATTGACGGCGACATACAGTTTTTTCCCCCTGACATGCAGGTAATCGGCGGCGCGGGCCATTTGTTCTCGGTCAAAATTTTGGGCATAGCGGCGGGCGCTAAAGGCCTTGGCGCCTATATAAACCGCGTCGGCGCCGGCGGCGACCGCCGCCCGCAAGGATTCCTCATCACCGGCCGGGGCCAAAAGCTCCGGCTTAGGTTGCTTCTCCATTTCTTTCCACCCGCAACAGACCTGAACAAGGAATAATGTCAATACCGGCAGCGGCGACTTGGTCCAGGAAAAGGTTCAACCCCAGTGAGTCACTGGCAATATGACCGGCAATCACAATCCGGATATGATTCTCCCTGGCGGCTTTCCTGTTCTTTTCACTCAGGTGCATACAGACCAGGGTGCCGACACCGGCTTTGGCCCATTGGGCGAACATCTCTGGTGAGCCGCCGGTCCCTCCGGTCATCTCCACCACAATCTTGCCTGCCCGCAATTTCTCACCGCCGGGATCAAGGGGCTGCGGGCCCACACCCAACTTCGCGGCTTCCTTGTATTCGGGGATCGTGAGCAGCGTCTCAACGATCTCCCCAACCGTCTTCGGCTGTTCCCGGTTGAGAAACTCCTGGAGATAAGTGGTGACACAATTGTCCGCCGGGGTATGGACACACATCAACATATAATCCAGCAGGCGGGCGGCGTCAACCACCCGGTTGTGGTTTTGGGGCAAAAGACCCCTTCTGACCTCTTGAATCCGGTCGGCCAAAACCCCCTCCGCCAGGTTGATGGGGATTCCGTAGGCCGCCATAAAATCCTGCTGTAACGGCATAACTTTATAGAGTTGAGCTAAAGCCCGTCCGGCCGGATGATGGGAGAGCAAAAGATCCACCGGTTTCCCCCTATCGGCCAGACGTTCCGCCAAAAGCACCTCGCCCACGCCGATATCGATCCCGGCCAGAATTCGTTTGACTTCCCGGTCAGGGTCACCCACGAGAATCCGGGTATCTGCATAAGGGTTTTCCAGGCTGTCCCGGTCAAAAAACTCCTTTTGCTGCGGTTTACACTCCTCCCAGCTTTTTTGGGCTTCATCAAGAACCCTTTGGACATCTTCACGGGGACGGGGATCCTTTTCGATCCCGGTCTTAATCGCCAGTTGGTACAGGTCTTTTAATTTCAATTCCATCCCTCTCCTTCTAACTAATATACCTCCATAACCACTGGTACTATGCGCCACGGCTAATAGCCGCTTACCCCGGGAAAAACCCCAAATCCCGCCTCCTGCCGGCTTTTTCCGCAGACGGGGCAGGACAACATGGGGTAGACGGGAACCGGCTCAGGCCAAACCTGGCAGTTAATACCGGTCAGAGCGGCTTTAGTCTCCCAAATACAGCGGCGGTAAAAAAGGTGGTAACCTTCAAAGGTTAAACACCCGTCGCTGACCCGCCCACAGGAAGTACACTGAAAACGGGGGAAGTGAAACGCCCCCTGCTTTTCCTTTCCTTGATACCGGACTTTGCCGCCACAGGCGATACAAGTGCTTCCATCCAAATCCTCATATTTAACCCGCCGGATTTGCACCCCTTCCGGGGTGAGGAAAATCCGGGGCACTTCCGCCGGTAAGACTTCTTCCTGAAGAAAATAGAAGAATGGCGTAATCTTCAAGACATCTTCAGCCAAATCCGACTCGTACAAGGGTTTCTTCAGGGCATCCCAGGGCAGAGAAGCCATTAACAACAGAATAAGGACCCAGACCACCAGGACCTTCAAACCGCCGAAGATCGCTCCGGCCACCCCGTCAATAAAAAAAACCGGAGATGACACGGTCGTCTCCTGCCACCGGAAACCGAGATAAGCCATTATCGAACTGATACCAACCACCAAGATGATAAAAGCGAGGATATTGCCGAGGTTTTCTGAGATATTAAGCCAACCGGTCAGGGCGGTTCCCAACCCTGAATAATGGCGAAAGGCTAGTATCAATGCGAGAATCGACCCGCCTAAACCAAAAAGCTGCTGGACAAGGCCGGATCGAAAGCCCCGGTAGACAGATACAAGCAGGGAGAGAATAATAGCCCAGTCCAAAACGTTCATGGTTAATCGGTTCCCCCTTGTCGCCGGGAATCATTGTGTTTTTGTCGTCATGTACCCACCATTATTTTGCTTCTTGTATTAATTTTACCATCTTTTCGTGTTCCATACGAAGCTGTTGTAATTCATCGGTTACCTGTAAAGCAACTAAGACCGCCAGCTGAGTTTTGGATAATTTGGCATTACCGTGAGCAGTAGATACCGCTTCAATTCTTTCTTCGACATTTTTGATGAGATCATTAATGTAATCGTCCGGTGCGGAACCGATGATCGTATACTCATCACCCATTATCCGCACTGTCACCCGGTTTTCTCCCTGCTTCCCATTTTTCCTGGTCAGCAATATCCCCACCACCCAAGGCCGGGGTGTTTTACGCCTCTGCGAACCCGGCGTCAATAAAATATTAGGCAAAAGA
The DNA here is from genome assembly GCA_012735195.1 of Bacillota bacterium. Classification (GTDB taxonomy): domain Bacteria; phylum Bacillota; class UBA4882; order UBA10575; family UBA10575; genus JAAYGG01. The sequence goes on along the minus strand of JAAYIC010000062.1, from coordinate 5,821 downwards.
TCGCAAACTCCTGCACCGGAGGAAGGATAACCAAGGCAGGCAAGGATTTGCAAACGCGCGGTCTTGCTTTGCGCCGGGTCCTTACCCGGCGGGATCCGGTGTTGAAAAAACTGGCCCGTGCCGGTTGGCAGAGGCTTGTACAAATAATGAACAAAAAAAATGCACAAGTACACAATAGGATACGCGCGCACGTACGAAATACCGGATTATAAAAGAAGTACAGTTCTGTATCGACAAGAATATGATACGCGCACGAAATACCAGAAGAAGCTATTCTTCTATTAACTTGCTAAGAATAACCGGGCAAGGGCGGGTTGGGAGAAGAGCAAGAGAAAACCGCCGGTGAGAGCCAGCAAATTATCCCAGTGCCAGGGGAGGGCGGCTGAGGAAAGAAGGAAATCATGGTAGATACAGAGCATAGTAATTTCTTCACGGCAACCGGCGGCAGAAGGCGTGGAAAGAGAAGGCGCCATGCAGGTCCGTAGATAAATCAATCTTTCGGCAATTGCTTGCCGTTCCGGAGCGGCTGCTTCCCGCAAACGGACCTGCAGCCGGAAGAGGGGCAGGAGGAAAAAGAGGAAAAGAAAGATGACCGCCGCATGGGTATAGAAGGTCCAATCAAAGATATAACGGGTATGCAAAGCATAGAGAGCCAGGCAGAGCAAGGGAACCAAATAGAGGGTAAGCTGCAAATGGGTGGTCAAACCCTTTTCAGCTGCTAAAAACCGCTGTCCTGGCGAAGTAAGGTCATAGCCAAAGGGTTTCTCTTTTCTCCAAAGCTCTCCAGTGATAACGGCAACAAACTCAATGATAACCCCGGAAAAAACCGCCAGTACCGCACAATCAATTACGGCCAAACCCGCCAGATACCATTCTTCACCGGGCGGCCGCTGAAAAATCAGGTAAAAAGCCGAGCACCCAGTAAAACCGGTTATAAAGGCCGCCGCCAGTATTCCCGGGCGCCGGTATTCATGGAAAATATGGTACCGGCCGGTAAAAACCAGCAGAAAGAAGAGGAGCCGCAGGCCGTAATCCCAGGTAAAATGGGTGAAGAATAGTAAGGGGTGCAGATAGGATCTGGCCCACAAGGCCCAAAGCTGTACTACAGCTAAAAAAGAAAGAGCGACCCGTTCCACCTTTTCCGGAGAGATAAAAAACCCCTCCTCTCCCTATTTATCTCTATAAGAGGGAGGGACCCCCTCCTCTCACCGGTTTATCTCTATAGGAAGGAGGGGCCCCCTCCTCTCACCGGTTTATCTCTATAAGAGGGAGGGGCCCCCTCCTCTCACCGGTTTATCTCTATAGGAAGGAGGGACCCCCTCCTCCACCTGTTCATCCCTATATTTAGGAGGGGCCCCCTCCTTCACAAAGACCTGTTTGTACCTATGAGAGAGAGAGAGGGAGGGATAACCTCCCCCTCACGAGGGTCTACTTATATCTATGAGAGGAAGGGCTCTTATATTACAAGGGTTACGTCTCTTCCGGCCTGATCTCTACCAGACCGTTACCGTCTCTACCATCTGCCGGTCACCGGCGGACTTCGGCATCATACTCCTCTGCCAGCCGGGTAATGATCTTCTCCAGCACCTCATTAACCTCATCGTCTTGGAGAGTCCGTTCCGGTAAGCGGAAAATAAGGGAGAAGGCCAGGCTGCGCCGGTCTTTTGGAATTGCCCCGCCGCTGTAGACATCAAAAAGCTCAACCTTTTCCAGGATCCGGCCGCCGGTGGCTTGCACCAAACGCATGACTTCAGCCACGGGGATCCCGGCCGGCAGTACCAATGCGATATCCCGCAGGACCGGCGGGAATTTCGGCAACGGGTTTACCTGGATAATTTCTCTCTCCACCGCCACCCAAATCTCCTCGATATCCAGTTCAAAGAGGATCACCGGGAAGTTCAGATCGAAAGCCTCTTTAACTTCGGGATGGATCTCACCGATCACCCCCGCTCTCTTCCCTTGAACGGTCAGGAAAGCGGTCCGTCCGGGGTGCAGGGTGGGGTGCTCACCCCTTTCAAAACCCCAGTCCTTAACCTTCAACTCGGTCAGGAGTGCCTCCAAAACCCCTTTCCCGTCATAAAAGTCGGCCTGCCTCGCCGTCTGGTTCCAGCCTTTCTCGTTGATCAGGCCCATCATGCCTCCGGCCAGATGGAGATCTTCTTGCGGTAAGGATTCTTCGTCACCGGCCGGGAAGTAAACACGGGCCAGTTCAAAAAGGCACAGGTTATCGATCTTCCTTTTCGAATTGTAACTCAAAACCTCAAGGATACTGCCGAGCAACGTGGTTCGCATCAAGGAGCCCACTTCACTGAGGGGGATCTTCAAGCGGACGGCATGGCGTAAAGGATCGTCCGTTGGCAGGTTTAAGCGGTCAAAGGTTTTTTCACCATGGAAACTGTAGGTCACAACCTCGGAGAAACCGTAGCCCTGCATTAAATCCCGGACCTGTTTTTCCCACAATTGCCTTGGGGTTAAGGCCCCCGGGCGTTTTGCCGCCGGGTAAGTCGGTGGGATCTTGTCGTATCCGTGGAGCCTGGCGATCTCCTCGGCCAGATCCGCCTCGTTCTCAATATCTAGGCGGTATGAAGGGATCTCTACCTGCAAAACCCGTTCTTCTTCCTTGCTGATCCCGAAATTGAGCCGCTGGAGGATCTCAGCCATATAACCGGCCTCAAGGTCTAGGCCGAGAAGGCTATTGACCCGTTCCGTCCGCAACCGGACCTTTCTGGCCGGTACCGGCCGGGGATATAGATCAATTAATCCCGCGGCCGTACAGCCGGCATCGATTTTGGTCAACAGATGGGCCATGCGGTTGAGAGCGGCCGGCGTCCCTTCCGGATCGAGTCCCTTCCCGAAACGGAGTGCCGCCTCCGAGTGAAGGACGAGGTTCTGGGCTGTCCGCCGGGTATTGACCGGAGAAAAATAGGCGGACTCCAGAAAAACCGTACGTGTCTGCGGAGAGACTTCACTGGCCTCGCCCCCCATTATCCCGGCGATTCCCTGCGCTTTTTCCGCATCGGCAATCACCAGGTCTTCCGGGGTCAAGATCCTTTCTACCCCGTCCAGGGTAACCAGGTGTTCTCCCTTCCCGGCCCGGCGTACCAGGATCTTTTTTCCGGCCAGCCGGTCCAGGTCAAAAGCGTGCAAAGGCTGGTTTAACTCCCACATAACGTAGTTGGTCAGATCAACCACATTATTTACCGGCCGCATCCCGGCAGCGAGCAACCGGGTTTTTAGCCACAATGGCGATTCGCCCACCTGCAGATCGAAAAAGACCCTCCCTGTATAACGGGGGCAAAGCTCGGGATCATGGAGTTCCACATCGATAAAGTCCTCGATTTTACGGTTCGTCTCCTCCACCACCGTTAATTCCGGCGGGTTAAGCCGGCAACCGGTCAAAGCCGCCACTTCCCGGGCCACGCCTAGCATTCCGTAACAATCCGCCCGGTTGGGGGTAAGTTCCAGAATTAGTACAGGGCTGTCAAGCCCGAGTCTTGTGGCAAGATCGTCCGTTAAGGCGGTTTCCGGGGGCAAAACCATAATCCCTTCCGCCTTCCGGCTTAACCCCAATTCTTCTTCGGAACAAAGCATCCCCTGGGAGACTATGCCTTGAAAATCAACCTCCTCAATTACCGTGCCGTCAGGCAACCGCATCCCGGACAGGGCGACCGGTACTTTATCCCCGGCCTTGAGATTCCGGGCGGCGGTGACAACGGTGATCTCACCGTCGCTAAGCTTGACCCGGCAGACAAGAAGCTTTTCTGCCCGGGGGTGTGGTTGCAGACTGCAGACCTCACCCACCCGCAGTTCCCGGTAAAGGGCGCCGGGATCGTCCAATTCCTCCACGGCAATCCCGGCCATGCTCATTTTATCTGCCAATTCCTGAGGATCCAGTTCCACGGGAACATATTCACGCAACCAGTTGTAAGGAACTCGCATCTTCTCCGGCCTCCTTCTCCAATCTGATGTAAAAATTATCCAAAATAATGTAAAAAATATTAGCCAAAAGCGGAACCGTTCTCCGTCCCGGACGAAATCCCGGTTCCGCCTCCTGTCGGCAGCAGCGTCAAGAGAGAAACGCTAAAACTGCGCCAAAAAACGGTAATCGTTCTCATAAAAATAGCGAATATCCGGAATCCCATAACGTAGCATGGCGATCCGTTCCACTCCCATACCAAAGGCAAACCCCGAATATTTCTCCGGATCATAACCGGCCATGGCCAATACCCGGGGGTCAACGGAACCGGCGCCCAGGATCTCGAGCCAACCGGTGTTTTTACACACCCGGCACCCCGCTCCCTGGCATCCACAAGAAACATCCACTTCCGCACTGGGCTCAGTAAACGGGAAAAAACTGGGACGAAAGCGGACTACCCGGTCCTTGCCAAAGATTTTCCGGGCAAAAACCGTTAAAATCCCCTTGAGGTCCCCAAAAGTAATCCCCTCATCCACCGCCAGGCCCTCGATCTGATAGAAACACGGCGAATGTGTTGCATCCAGCGCGTCCCGGCGGTAGACCCGGCCGGGGGCGATAATACGGACCGGTTCCGGACGGAGTTCTTCCATCGTCCGGACCTGAACCGGGGAAGTATGGGTACGTAAGAGTATTTTTTCGGTGATATAGAGGGTATCATGCATCTCCCGGGCCGGGTGTTCCGGGGGAATATTCAGGGCTTCAAAATTATAATAATCCCATTCGATCTCCGGCCCTTCGGCCACATCAAAACCCATCCCAAGAAAAATACCGGTAATTTCATCAATCAACATCAACAGGGGATGCGGCCGCCCCCGCCGTGGCTTTCTGCCGGGAAGCTCCACATCGATACGTTCCTCTTGTAGGCGGATTTTTTTCTCCCGCCGGGAGATGGCCTCTTCTCTCTCCTCAAGAACCCCGGTCAGTTCCTGGCGCAGATCATTCACTAATTTGCCAAATAGCGGCCGCTCCTCCGGGGGAAACTCTTTCAACCTACGGGAAAGCTGTGTAATTGTTCCCTTCTTGCCAAAGAGCTCGATCCGGACCTGATTTATCTCTGTTGTTGAAGAAGTATCCGCAATTCTTTCCCGTGCCTCTTCCGCTATTTTCTGCAGTTCTTCGCGCATTGTCTACCTCCCCTCCCCTGCCGGGTCAGGCGTACGCGGGCAAATCTCCTTCCCGCGGCAGGGCTTATCTTAATCTAAAACTAGGATAATAAAAAAACCTTCGCCTGATAAGGGACGAAGGTTCTCCGCGGTACCACCCTTTTTAGCCGGCAAAGGCTCTCCTCGATAGCATGCGGGATTAAGCCCGTTTTTTTCCGGTCTCCCCGCATCGTGCGTTTTCTCCGGTAACGGTGGAGTTCCGGCCCGGCCTACTTACTGCGCGCTTGCGCCTGTTCAGCCTGCGACTCCAGAGTGAACTTCAATCGGGCTCCCGGGGAATGTTCACAGCCCCCATTCCTCTCTGTACCGTTTGCTCCGATCTACTCTCTCTCTCCTTGTCTTTGTATTTTTATAAATAGTCAATTCACTCGGTTGAGAAATTCTTTATATACTAAATAGGCTGATATCGACCCGGTAATCTTAAAGAGTTTCCAAAAAAACTCGGCGGAAAGGATCATCATGTCCCCTCCCCTTCTTTTTATACTCGGTCGACCCATTCTTTCTTTTTTCCATTATAGCACAAGCATTTTCTCTTTACAAGTCCCCTTCTTATGCCGATAGTGTCAAGACACTGTAGGTTTTTTCAACCTCACATTCAGCAAACATGCACTAAATAACAGCATTTTGTTCAATAAGGTGTTTTAGAGCCATCCTGGTTAAGTTGTGACCGCCCCGTAATACG
>JAAYIC010000020.1 GCA_012735195.1 Bacillota bacterium | reverse complement strand
GGGCTCCTGGCCAATGTGGAGGCGGGGACGGTCTTCAAGAAGGACCAGGTCGTAACCTGGCGCTGCCGCAACTGCGGTTATCTTCACGTGGGCCAGGAGGCGCCGGAAAAATGCCCGGCCTGTGCCAACCCGCAAGCCCACTTTGAATTACTCGCCGAAAACTGGTAAGAAAGTTTTTAGACCCTTTGAGTAAAAAGAGCCATCAACAAATTGTTGAAGGCTCTTTTTACATGCCTGCGTATTGCAGGGAAGAGGGAATGAAGGTTTTCCATGAATGTAAATAAATTGTTAACAATCAGATTAACATGGAGGATTTGCCTTTTGTTAATCAAATTGTCATAATAAACAAAAATGAAATCTTGTTTCACAATATGAAACATAAAAAGATCCCAATTAGCTGGTAATTATAGTTTTCTCTTATATCACGGGTGAATTTTAGGGCCGTAGGTGGTTACGTGCACACGCATGCATGGGAGGTGAGAAATAAAAAATATCCCGCGGCGCGAATTGGTTTTGGTGTGCAGGAAGAGTAGTAGCAAAAAAAGTACTTAAGGAGGATGTCAAGTGAGAAAAAGACTGTTGTTGGCGGTTGCACTGATTTTCGTCTTGGTCTTCAGCATGCAGGCCGAGGCCCGGCAGTATAAACTGATCTTTGGGCATATGGGCACTACCGATACGGCCTACCATGCCGTTGCAGAGTATATGGCGTCACGGGTGGCGGAGTTGACAAAGGGTAATGTCACGATTGAGGTCTACCCGAACGCCGAATTAGGTAATGAGCTGGATCTTTTCGAACAAGTAATGAATGGCGTAACCGATTTTACCATTGTCAACCCGGGAGTAACCGTTGAGTTTTCGCAGACCATGAATTTCTTCAACTTCCCCTTCATGTATGATAATCATGGGCATTGGGAAAAAGTCTTTACCTCTCCGCTTCTGGAGAAGATAAGCAAGCGGGTGGAGAAGGAAGCCGGGGTAATGATCTTAGGTATTATCGGCGGCGGGGAAAGGTTTGTCGTCAGCCGGAAACCCATTTCCAAAGTGGAAGATTTAAACGGGTTTTTAATGAGACTGGCCCCGGCAAGCATCACTATTGATACCTGGTCAAGTTTAGGGGTTCAGCCGACAGTCGTTGCCTACAGCGAGATCTATTCCGCATTACAAATGGGTGTTATCGACGGTCTGGAGAATGAACCGGAGTGGATTTTGCGGATGAGATTTTATGAACAAGCTCCCTATCTAGTAAGAACAGCCCATGAAATTGTTACCCGCCCAATCGTAATGAGCGCGGCTAACTTTAAAAAACTACCCAAAGAATATCAGAAGGCGATCCTTGTTGCTGCGGAAGAAGGGGCGAAGTTAGGCCGGGAGCTTGGCATTAAACTTGATGCGGAATCCCTGCAAGAATTGGTAGAGAAATATGATGTCAAAGTTATCAATGTGGATATTGAGAAGATCAGGGAAAAGACAGCCGGTGTTATTGAGCGGAACGCCAAAAACCTGAAGTTGTATGATTTGATCCAGGAAGTTGCCAAATTGCGCTAGAGCTTATGGGAGAATGGAGGCCGGGCAGCCGGCCTCCCATATAATTTTAAGGCGGTGAGAACACGATGGTAAAGATCACCCGGTTTTGCCGGTTTTACGCGAATATACTCAAGTATATCGTCGCCATTTTGGTCCCGGTATTAATCATAACCGTGGCATATCAGATTATTGCCAGGCATGTATCGTTTATTCCCCGGTTTTTGTGGACAGAGGAGATTTGCCGCTTTGCTCTGAACTGGCTGGTAATGCTCGGTTCCGCATTGGCCGTGCGCAATAATGACCACTTCGACATTGATCTTCTGGCAAAGGCTAAGCCGCGGACGAAAGAAATCCGGTTTTGGGTTGTCAATATAATTATCCTGATTGCTGCCCTGTTCTTTGCTGTTTACGGTTGGGGTTTTGCCGCTTCGGGCCTGCGCCGCCGGTCCCTGGCAGCAGGGCTGTCAATGGTCTGGGTTTACTCTTCCTTTGTTGTTTTCGGGGTTTCTTCCCTGATTTTCCAGTTGGAAAAGATTTTACAGCATTTCTCCAAGGGTAACGCTTCACCTCAAGAACAAGGACTTTCATAAAACGCTGTATGGCATTGAAAAAGGCCATTGGCGGGAGGAGGAAAGAAGTTGGATATAATTCTTCAGCCGCAGGTATTGGTCCTCATCCTTTTTCTTGTCTTTGCTTTATTGGCTATTATTGGGGTGCCGGTTGCCTTCGCCTTGGGCATCTCGTCCATCTGTGTAATCCTGCTGGACCCGAGGTTAACAATCTGGCCGTTTTTTCAACGAAGCTTTTATGCGATTGATTCCTTTGTTTTGCTGGCTGTGCCATTGTTTATGTTTACCGGTACATTAATGAATAATTCAAAGGTGACAGATAAACTGATTGAATTTTCCCGTTGCATTATCGGACCGGTGAGAGGGGCTTTGGCCCATGTCAATATTCTGGTCAGTATGCTTTTTGCTGGGATTTCCGGTTCCACCAATGCGGATACGGCCGGCATCGGTTCGATACTGATCCCGGCGATGAAAAAAGAGGGATACCCGGTGTCAATAACCGTGGCTGTGACGGCCGCTTCCTCGGTGATGGGCGTGATCATCCCTCCCAGCCTTTTGATGGTCGTATGGTCTTCAATAACCGAGACTTCCGTTGCCGGTCTTTTCTTGGGCGGGGTGATACCCGGCGTCCTTATCGGTCTAACCCAAATGCTGACCGTAGGGGTTCTGGCGAAAAAAGACAATTATCCCCGCACCGCCTTTCCGGGGTTCAAAAAACTCTTGGCCACGAGTAAACACGGGATTTTTGCCTTGGGGGCCCCGGTCCTCATCATCGGGGGAATTCTCGGCGGGTTCTTTACGCCTACGGAAGCCGCGGTGGCAGGGATCTTCTACTGCCTGCTTTTTTCCGCCCTGGTTTATCGCCAGATAACAGTGGCTAACTTGGCCAAGACATGCTGGGAAACAGCCAGGATCACTTCGCTGGCCCTCTTTTGCGTGGCCATGGCGTCAATTTTCGGGTGGCTCATCTCTTATTACCGCCTGCCAAGGATGTTTATGGAGTTTTTGGCCATTGAAAACCCGGTATTACTTTTACTCTTTAGCAGTGGCGTAATGTTGCTTTTCGGCACCTTTATGGATGCTTTGCCGGCAATGGCCATCCTCGGCCCGCTCTTTTTACCCATGATCAAGCAGGCGGGGATCCATCCGGTACATTTCGGGGTTGTTTCTGTTGTTGCTTTGGCTTTGGGGTTCATCACCCCCCCTTACGGGCTTTCCTTGCTTATTTCGTCGAAGATCGCCGGGATTCCGATGACCAAAGCTTTAAAGGAAACCATGCTCTTTTTCGGGATTGCAGTTTTAGTAATTATTGCCATGATTCTCTTCCCGGAGATTGTTTTGGGTTTACCCCGGTTGCTGGCGCCGAAATTTCTCTAGCCGCCGGATCCGCTCTTCTTCTCCAGGAACGGGAGGTCTACTCCGGTTGTATATGACCGGTTCCCTTCTGCCGGGTTAGAACAGGAAAAAGGAAAGGGTGAGAAAACTGGAACGGGATACATTGGTCATAAATAACGAAGAGTACGTGTTTTACCGCTGCCATACCCTGGTGGTGGGTTCAGGGGCTGCGGCCTTGAACTGCGCCAGTCATTTATATGGTTTTGGCGTAAAAGACGTGGTAATTGTCACGGAACGTTTAGGCGGGGGGACTTCCAACAACTCCGGCTCGGATAAACAAACCTACTACAAACTCTCTTTATTTGGCGAGGGCGGCGATTCCGTTTATGAAATGGCCCGCACCCTGTTCTCCGGCGGGGCAATGCATGGCGATATTGCTCTGGTGGAAGCGACCATGTCCGTTCCCGAGTTTTTTCACCTGGTCCGGGCGGGGGTACCTTTTCCGCATAACCGTTACGGTGGATATGTCGGCTACAAAACGGACCACGATCCAAAGCAACGGGCAACATCGGCCGGGCCCTGGACCTCGTCACAGATGTACCAGGCATTGCTGGCGGAAATCCGGCAGTATGAGATCCCCGTTCTTGACCATCATGAAGTAATCGCCCTCCTCACCGCGGAAGAAGGGGGAGAGAAAAGAACCATCGGCGCCCTGGCCATCAATAAAGCCAAAGCGGATAGCGGCTTGCCGGCGATCGTGGTTTTCCAGGCGGAGAATATTGTCTTTGCCACCGGCGGCCCGGGTGGCCTCTATAAAACCGCTGTTTTTCCCGAAGGGCATCTGGGCGCTACCGGCATTGCCCTGGCGGCAGGCGCGGAGGCCGTCAATTTAACCGAATGGCAGTACGGGCTGGCCTCGGTTAAATTCCGTTGGAATGTTTCGGGCACTTATCAGCAGGCGATTCCCAGGTATTTCAGTACGGAGCCCGACGGCTCAGACGAACGGGAGTTTTTACAGGAGTATTTCCCGTCAATGGGAAAGCTGGCGACTGCCGTCTTTCTCAAAGGGTACCAGTGGCCGTTTGACCCGCGGAAAATCAGGGATTACGGTTCCTCCCTCATTGATATTCTGGTCTATCAAGAGATCGTAGGGAAAGGCCGGCGGGTTTTCATGGATTTCCGGAAAAATCTCTCGCCCCTGCATGGTCTGGCCGGATTCTCCCTTGATGACCTGGAACCGGAGGCTTACAACTATCTGAAAAACTCCCATGCCCTTTTACCAACGCCCATCGCCCGGTTGGAGCGGATGAATCCCATGGCTATTCAGTTGTATAAGGAAAACGGGATTGACATCACCCGCGAACCTCTGGAAGTAGCCGTCTGTGCCCAGCACCACAACGGCGGGTTAAAGGGGAATATCTGGTGGGAATCAAATCTCCACCACTTTTTCCCGGTGGGAGAGGTCAACGGAACCCATGGGGTTTACCGTCCCGGCGGATCGGCCTTGAACTCCGGGCAAGTGGGAGGATACAGAGCGGCGGAGTTTATTGCCCACCGATATAAAGAACCCGTTTTAGGCAGGGACGAGTTTGTTGCTTTGGCGAAAACGCAAATCGGGGAAACCCTGGAAATAGCCAGGCGGGCCTTGAATTGCGTGGGCGGGCCGGGGCAAAAGATGAAGGAGTTCCGGGGGGAATTTCAGGAGCGTATGTCGAGAGTCGCCGCGCATATCAGGGAACCGGAGGCAATCAAAGAAGCGGTCCAAGAAGCGAAAAAACAGTGGGCAACGATTGAAGCGGGACGGATCAGTTTGGCGGGGAGCGCGGAGCTTGTCGAGTTCTTCCAAAACCGCCAGCTTTGCCTGGCGCATTTGGCCATCCTTCTCAGTATCGATTCGTATTTGGAAAGGGGAGGCGGAAGCCGCGGTTCTTACCTTGTATTGGCGGAAGACGGTGAGCCGGTCTCGGAAAAATTGGGTCCAAAGTGGAAATCCAGGCCGGAGCTTAAAGAATTACGCGGCTTTGTCCAGGAATACCGGTACGTACGCGGATCCACCCCGGAAAACGACCAACACCTTATCAAGTGGGAACCGGTGCGGCCAATTCCTGAGGACAATTTCTGGTTTGAGAATGTGTGGCAATCTTATGTAAAAAAAGAGATCTACTGATAGAAAAAAAGAAAGCGGTGGTGTCAGGAGAAGCAATGAAAAGAATCTTTAAGGATTCTCCGGGAGGATCCGGGTGAAACAACGGATAATTAAACAATGCAGTATTTTCTATTAATGTAAAACATGATAAAACTGTTAACAAAAAATGTAGGGTGAGGCAGAGTGGAAGGTAAAAGGAATTTGGTGCAATCCCTTGACCGGGCCTTGTCGCTTCTTGAGGAAATCGCCGCCGCCGGCGGGGAAATCGGTATCACCGAGCTGAGCAACAGGGTGGAGCTTCATAAAAGTACGGTTCATCGTCTTCTTTGCACCTTGGCATGTAAGGGATACGTTGAGCAGAACCCGGAAACCGGCGATTATAAGCTGGGCATAAAAATTCTCGAACTGGCCGGCGGGCTCATTAACGAACTGGAAATACGGGAAGAAGCCCGTCCTTATTTGAAGGAACTAAGGGATACGGTAGGAGAGACCGCGCATCTGGTAGTCCGCGACGGGGAAGAGGGGGTTTATATCGACAAGGTTGATTCCAGCCAGGCGATCCGGATGCATTCCCAGATCGGCCGGAGAATTCCTTTACACTGCACGGCCGTGGGAAAGGCTTTGCTTGCAGATCTGGACCGGGAGAAACTGGAGAAGATCTTGGGGCCCGGCAAGTTAAAGCGCTATACGGAACATACGATAACCGACTGGGAGAAATTCTTAGACGAGTTGCAGCGGGTCGCCGGGCAAGGGTATGCCGTTGACGATGAAGAGTATGAACCGGCTATCCGGTGTATTGGTGCACCGGTAAGAAACTACACCGGGAAGGTTGTGGCGGCAATCAGTGTTTCCGGGCCGGTATTTCGCCTTCCTGTCGAGAAAATTGAGGCCGTTGCCAGCGTGGTGATGGAGAAGGCCATGCTCATCTCCCAAAGGCTGGGGTATCTTGGTCGCAGATATTGATATAGTAGTTTGCTACCATACCCACGCTCTAAGATTTATGATAATTATGCTAATAAATTAAAAAGGAGCAGTAAGAATGGGAAAGAAAGTAGTGACTTTTGGTGAAATTATGATGCGTTTGTCCCCCCCGGAGTACCAACGCTTTGTGCAAGCCGATACCTTTAATGTGGTCTATGGCGGGGGAGAGGCC
>JAAYIC010000055.1 GCA_012735195.1 Bacillota bacterium | reverse complement strand
GCTAAGCTCCTCCAGGCGTCTTTCGGCTTCTTTAAGTCTTTGCTCCTTGTCTTTGGGAAGAGGGACAACAGAACCATTTCTTCTTGATGCCTTAAGCCAATTGTGTACTGTGTTTTTGGATAGGCCATGACGTCTGGCTACCAAGGCAGCATTACCAACTTCCTGGCATTCTCTAACGATTTGTTCTTTAAATCCCTGGTCGTAGCGTTTCGTTTTCATCTTTTCTACCCCCTGGTTTCATTCTAGCATGTTAGTACTTTTTCTCCAACTCTATTAGGGGGCTAGATAGAAAGCCGGGTGAAGGTCGGGCTAAATATCTCCTTGAAGTTTGTTGGTTTGTTTAGTCTGTTTAGCCTGTTTTGTTTGTTTTAGTTTATTTAGTAGCACTGAAAAACCCGGTAGGTTGTGGGTTCCATTTTAATGGTAAAATGCTTTTGTCACCTACTGTTTGCCCGCTGATTTTCTCCCCGGAAACCAGGTCGACAAGGTTTGCGTTCTTTTGCTCCACCACGATCCTGATATCGGAAAAATACGGCAGGAACGACTCCACAATCAGAGTATTGTTGTCATAAACAAACAACCCTACATTCGCCGGCCCTTCCAACCGGACATCCAGATCAGCGGTCAAGACCCGGCGAATCTCGTTCAAAACCTCCGCCGGCAAGGCGTAGAGATCCCCGGGGTTTTCCGGAACCGTCAAAACATACAACAGGCCGCGGCCATAATCCGCCTCCAATAAAATAGGGAAATTATTCTGCGCGCCAAAGCCCACGATCAGCTGGCGGGTGTCATTGGTGGCAAACTCAATCTCCGGGATAAGAATGGCTTTTGCCGCTTGATAATAATTCCCAAATGAGCACTCATGTACCGGATAAGCAAACTCCTGCACCATCACCTTATTTCCGGTATCCCAGATCTCCGCGATCTCTTCGAAGCCTTTATCGCGCGTGTGCGCGGGCGTGTGCAAAGCCCGTAAAAACCCGGAGGTGATCACCACTTTTTTCCCGCGCCGCAGGTGTTCTTTGATCTTGGCGACGATCCCGCTGTCCCCGGCGGCGCTTGCGGTCAAAAGGACCAATCCGCTGTCCACTAGGAATTCGGGGGCCGGTTCCAAGGGGATCCCCAACATCCCCAAGTATCCATGGAGATAATTCTCTCCTTGCGCGCACGACGAATGGTACGGTTTATAGCAACTCACACCCAAGGGGGCGCCGGTCTTTCCCAAAAAACCGTCCACCTGCTCAAAAACATGACCGGCCAGGGGAAGAAAAATACTGCCGCGCGAAAAAAGCAGCCCCGCGCAGAACAGGGTGACCTCCCGCGCTTTGGCGAATAAGGTCAGGTAGGCCTGTTCCACATAGGAACCGAGGTTATAAAGGCAGTCAAAGGTGTCGAACCAACCGCCGCCGTTCTTCCCCGGCTTAACATTTTCCAAATACCGCATAAGGAAATACCCGGTATACCTCGGCAGGCTTTGCTGGGTGTAAAGCGGGTTCCTGGTTTCTGTCCCCGTGTAAATCAGATCAAAAATCTCCGGCTGTGCCTCCAGATTGTAACCGGTATTTTGATAATACTCGTACCAGTTGGGATATTTAATTACCATCTTGACCCTAGGGTTAACCTTCTTGGCGGTCTTAATCACAACCTCGCGGGAGATCTCCTCCATCAACCCGATCCTAAACTGCGACCAGGTTTTCTCCCCCTTGGCTTTGATACACGATTCACATTTACAATTGGTGAAAAAAAAGTCATCCAGTATAATCTCGTCAAAAATCCCGGCGGTGAATTCCACCACCTTTTTCAATTTTGCCAAGTGCTCTTGATTGGTATAACAGAATGATTGAAACCGCCAGCCTTCACCGGCAAAAGGCGTAATCCCCCCCGCCGTCTCAAAACCCCTGCCGGCAAAGAACTCTTTGACTCTTAGGATCGTCTCCTTCGCAATTATGTGGCCTCCACGGAAGGTCTCCAGATAGACCTTATTACATCTGATGTGTTTCTGCAGAAACTCTACCTTTTCCGCGAGCAATCCCGGATCGGCATATCTTTCCACATCCCCAATGGTAAAATAGACGGCTGCGGAAAAATTCCGGTAGTATTTTTTCACTTACTTTTAACACCCCTTTGTTATGTAACTCAAATACAAGACGGGCAAACCTCAACATCCGGCTGGAGAATTACCCCAACAGGAGCAGGCTGACGGCCATAACCGCCATTCCTGCGATCAGACCGTAAATCGCCACATGGTGCTCGCCGTATTTCTCCGCGGCCGGCAGCAATTCATCAAGGGAAATATAGACCATAATCCCGGCCACTCCAGCGAAGATCACCCCGAACATGGCCTCTGTGAAGAACTGAATAAGCAGGAAATACCCGATAATGGCGCCCAACGGCTCGGAGAGGCCGGAAAGAAAGGAGTAACAAAAAGCCCGTCGCCGGTCGCCGGTTGCGTAATAAACCGGTACAGAAACCGCGATCCCTTCCGGGATATTATGAATGGCAATCGCCACCGCGATACTGATCCCCAAAGCCGGGTCCTGAATCGCGCTCATAAAGGTTGCCAGCCCCTCAGGGAAATTATGAATTGCAATTACCAAAGCGGAGAACATACCCAGCCGCAATAAGTAGAAATCTTCCTTTTTCGTCTCCGGGTCCACCTCTTTCTCCATCTCCCGGACATCCCGCATTGCGTGGGGGTTTTCCGCAGAGGGCACAAGTTTATCGATTAAGGCAACCAAGGCGATCCCGGCGAAAAAGGCGATGGTGGTTACATAATCACCCTTGACCGGTCCAAGGGCCGCCCCTAATGAAGCCCGGGCCTCGGCGATGATCTCAATCATTGATACATAGATCATAACACCCGCTGAAAAACCTAAAGTCGCGGAGAGAAATTTTCTATTTGCCGTCTTAACATAGAGGGCCATCAGGCTGCCAATGCCCGTCGATAAACCGGCGAGCAAAGTCAGTCCGAAGGCAAACCACAGGGTCTCTGTTGCAATCTCCATACTGGGAATCCTCCTCCTTTTCTCTTCACCCGGCTGCGGGTCTTTAATATTATTCCCCATAATCCCCATTGTTCCTGCATTTACCGGTTTTTTCTTTTCCTCCCTCTCCTCCGGGTTTTGGTCTTGCATTTTTTTACCGGCAATGACATATAATATAACAAAATATTCCAAAGAGGAGGGGTAAATATGAATAAACCCCATGCCATGCTCAGCCCGGCCCAATATATATTATGGCGTAAAATTGCCTACTCAATCGGAACCGACCCGGAAATCTGCATTCGCGACCCTTACGAAAAAAATAGCACCACCATCATTGAGGTGGTTGTGGAAAACGGCCACCGGGCCCCTGCGGTCGCCGGTGTTTTGAATGAAGAATATAACTTCGGGGGCATCCGGATTAAAGTGGTAGTGATTGGCCCGGCGGGAAAGCCGGTTATTCCTCCTGATGTAACGCAACCGGGTTTCTCTCTCCGGCAAATGGTAGAAACCGCCCTCTTCGCTAACCCGTATTTTCATGAAATAATCCCCGGTTGGCGGCCGGGGGAGCCGGATCAGGTGTTAACCGTTGTCTTTTATCCGAAAGTAATCCAATTATGGAGTGATGATCTCTCCGATTATTACGGTTACGCCCATTATGTCGCTGAAGATGTCTTTGCCGAAGTGATGCGGCGCAAATATAACGACGGAACGATTTTGAATACGACCACAATTTCCGGAAGGGCATTTCTCTAACGCACCAAATCAGCTCCGGTCAAAGTACTCCCTTATCTCTTCGTTATTAATCATCTCCGCCGTATACCAGCCCAGGAGCCGGTACAATTCTACAAGTTCAGGGGCATAATCCGTCAGGGCCTGCCGGTGCCTGTCGATAGTCTCCAGATCTCCCCGGGCGATTGGCCCGGTCAGAGCCTCAGCCGGCGCCATCCGTTCAAGATTTTCCAAGGTTCCCTTTACCAACTGGAGAATGCCCTCTCTCACCTCTTCCCTGTCCATCCCGGCCTTCCTTAGCAACCGGAAGCTGCCGTCGACAAGGGTGACCAGGTAGTTGGAGGCAATAACCGCGGCCGCGTGATAAAGGGGCTTATACTCTTTCTTAATCACCAGGTACTTCAGGCCTAAAGACCGGGCCAACTCTCCGGCAAACCGCTCGCCCTTTTCATCCCCTTCTACGGTGAAGAGGGATGCCGGCAACAACTTAATCCCTTCCGTAAAACCGGCAATTGCCTGTAGAGGGTGGAAGGAGAAAACACCCCCGTCCCAGCCGGGGATTTTCAAAAGATCCGAATCAAGCAGGCCGCTCATATGCATAAGATACGCATTATTGCGTGGACCGCCGCTGCCGGCAAGTCCGGCAGTTTCTTTGATCGCCCTGTCAGGGGTGGTGATAATAATCAGATCCGCTACCGGGACCGCTGCGAGCAGGGATTCCCTGTCATAAACAGTACCCTCGCCGATTCTTTCCAGAGCCCGTAAACCCGTTTCGCGGTGACGGTTATAGACCCCGAGGATCCGGTAGCCTTTTTTTCTTAAAAGGTAGCCGAAGGCCGTACCCACCCGGCCGCTGCCAAGGATCAGGACGTTCATTAACTACCACCTCTATCCCAATTTTATCTTGGGTTTCCTTCGTTTTACCCCCGTTTTACCCTCAACAATCCACTTGTCAAAGGGGTGACCGCCCGTGCACGGCCCCTTTTTAACATTATACCACAGCACGCCACCGGTATGAGGCCATTGGGTTTTATATCATCCGGTATGAGCCTGTGAGCCCATTGGGCTTTACTCCGCGGGTGGGTTGACACTTCCCCTGGCAGCTTGTATAATGACAAAAAAACGCAAAAACAGCGGGTAAATATCCATCATGAAAGATCCACCATGGGCTGCCCGCCTAAAGCTACCCATGAAAGGAGAAGGAATTATGGAAACGATCCGTATCCCCGCCACTGTAAAAGGGAAAACCTATAAAGCCGCTTGGAAGCAGTGTGTTGGCACCGGGAGAATCGGTTTGGCACTGCAAAAAGAATACTTGGAAGCCCTGGAGTTTGTCCAGGAGGAGATTGGCTTCTCTTATATCCGCGGGCATGGACTCCTCTCCGATGATGTTGGTATCTACCGGGAAGACAGGTTGGAGAATGAGATAAAACCCTTTTACAACTTTACATATGTTGACCGGATTTTCGATTCCTTTCTTGACTTAAAGATCCGGCCCTTCGTCGAACTGGGATTCATGCCGAAAAAACTGGCCTCCGGCGACCAAACCCTCTTCTATTGGCAGGCAAATACTACTCCGCCCAAGGATTACAGCAAATGGGCGGAGTTGATCAAGGCGGTTGTCAAGCATTTCATCTCCCGTTACGGGTTGGAAGAAGTACGGCAGTGGCCTTTTGAGGTCTGGAATGAGCCGAATTTGAGAGGTTTCTGGAAAGACGCGGATATGCAGGAGTATTTCAAGCTCTATAAGGTGACGGCCCATGCCATTAAGGAAGTGGACAGCGGGTTAAAGGTCGGCGGCCCTGCCATTTGCGGCGGGGCGGACCACTGGCTGACGGCGTTTCTGG
Source organism: Bacillota bacterium (assembly GCA_012735195.1). GTDB lineage: Bacteria > Bacillota > UBA4882 > UBA10575 > UBA10575 > JAAYGG01. The sequence continues at coordinate 5,120 of JAAYIC010000055.1, read as the reverse complement.
ATTTTTGCCACAAAGAGCAGGTGCCCGTGGACTTTGTCACCAGGCACGCCTATACCTCATCCCGGCCGGTGAAATTTTTCCCGCACCTTATTTATCAGGATATCTATGAAAACGACCATATGATCAATGAACTCAGGACGGTCAGGGAGATAATTGACAACTCGCCTTTCTCCGGTTTGCCTTTTCACATCACTGAATTCAATACCTCATGGAGCCCGTGGAATCCCATTCACGATACGGTCTTTAACGCCGCCTACCTGGCGCGGATCCTCAGCGAAGCCCCGGATTATGTGGATACCTTATCCTATTGGACTTTCAGTGATGTCTTTGAAGAAAATGATGTGCCAAGGTCTTTGTTCCACGGCGGCTTTGGGCTGGTGGCCCTGAACAATATCCCGAAACCCACTTTCCACTTGTTCTCTTTCTTTGCCAAAATGGGTGATGAAGAACTCTACCGCGACAAAAACCTCCTGGTCACCAGGAGAAAGGATGGGAGTATTGCCCTGGCCGCCTGGAATCCTGTTTATTTTGGGCCTACCGCCGCCACGGCCGAACCCCCTGTCGTGCCAAAGCCAAAAGAGTTGGAGATCCTGATTCCCTTCCCTAAAGAGGAAGCTTTTCTCAAAAAACAAACAATCAACGAGGATTACGGGAACCCGTTGAAAACCTGGATGCAGATGGGCCGGCCCAGATTTCCAAGTAAAGCCATGGTGGAAACGGTACGACAGGCCGCCCGCCCCCATTTTTCCACCTACCGGCTGCAGACAGGCGGCGACGGGAACCTCCGTCTCCGCCTGTCACTGGGGAAAAATGAGGTCACATTAGTCGAGATCACGGAGATCAATGACGAAACCGGTACCTATATTGGTTTGGACGACAGGATGATTGGCTACTAAAAACGTTCTAACAGATTTGGGCGGAAACTATTAATAAAGCGCGCTGCATGCGCGTGACAGGGCATCCGGTTAAATAAACGCATAGTTCATACCCAAGTAGATAAAGTACAAGCAAAGAAGCACCAGACCTTCAGCTCTCGTGATCTCTTCCTGTTTTGTACTATTGCTGAAGAAACGAAAGACCAAGAGGATCACAAGCATGGCAGGGATCTGCAGTTTATAGAAGGTCACCGGGACATGCAGTCCGCCTTTTGTTACCGCGGCCGCGCCGCCAACCACAAAGAGGACATTTAATATATCGGCGCCGACGATATTGCCGACGGCCAGTTCACCGTGGCCTTTGCGGGCAGCGGTTATGGCGGTAACCAATTCGGGCAAGCTGGTCCCGAAAGCAACCAAAGTCGCAGCGATGATGCTCTGGGGAACACCTATACGCACGGCGGTGATCTCCACTGCGGGAATGAGAATTCTTGACGAGGCGATTACCAGAAAAACCCCGGCAAACAACTTTAGAAGTCGGAGAAAAATAGAGGTCTTCTCTTCCCCATCAAGAGCGGCGGCTTCTTGAAACTCCGGACTTTTTGACCATTTCATTGAGGTGTAAATATATATAACCAGCAGAGCCAGGAATAACCAGCCCACCCACTGGCCGATCCTTTCGTCCCCGCCCAAAAAAGGAAGACTGACAAAGGCCAATAAAATACCTGCCCACACCTGAATCTTCCCCTGCCGTTTCACAATATGTGGACTTACCGGCAGCCGGCCAAAAAATACGGCCAAGCCGATAATTAAACCGGTATCAACAATAATTGAACCAATGGCATTGCCCAATGCCAAATCCGGATTTCCCCTAAGGGCCGCCAAAACTGATACGGAAGCCTCCGGAAGCGTAGTACCCAAAGAAACAATTGTCGCCCCGATGATCGCTTTGGAGATTCCCAGTTGCAAGGAGAGTCCCACCGCCTCATCCACCAAGATGTCCGCGCCTTTGCTCAGAGTATAGAGCATAGCCGCTATTACCAGAAATAACGCCAGAGTGGGAAAGGACTGCAAATAGGTTTGGATGATCTCTTCCAAGTTAAAGCCCTCCTTATTCCATTAAAATTATCCCGTTTTCTGCAGTTTTTTAGCTGTAAAATTATCATCGCATCATCTGCCGCCACGCATATGAAAAAAGACCTGATGGCTCTTTAGCGCCATAGGTCTCGTTCGCATAATCACTAAACTATGCAGGTAAAACCAGGCTCAAGCCGTGCTGCAACCGGTTGTTGGCTTTACCTTTTTGAACTACTCCCCTGTGGTTTGTAATTCGAAATATTATATCCGGTTAAAGTTTCTTGTCAATATCCGCTTTCTCTGACACTTTTGAAATTCCTATTATATAATAAAGCATATCTTCACCGTTTGTCAATATCCAGTTTGCAGATTACAATAAGGCGCAATTACAACCCGGCGACCAGGCGATCCTTCTTACAAATCTTCCAAACAGTATCTACCCTCAAGAAATGTAGCAGGAACCCCAATTTGCCTAAAATATCCGGTCATCGCGATACAGGCAAATTTCTCGGTAGAATAATGGGTTGCACCAATCACATTAATCCTGCTTTCTCTAATAATTTTATGAAACTCTTCCACCGGTTCAAATGACGGCACCTCATTGGTGCAACCGGTGATATATGTATTAATTCCCAAATCGGATATTTCTTTCACCACAAAACCGCGGTTTCCCCCGCCGGCGGCAACCGCCACCCGCCCTTCGTGAATCTCGTGACCGCCATTGGCCAATAATCGCACTTCGTGGCCGACGGTTGATTTAACTCTTTCTACCAGTTCGAGTATGGATTTGAGTTCAGTTTTGCACAGGACGCCCACTTTCATTCCGTCATATTCGCAAAACTCACCGTTTATCTCAAGCCCTAGATTCTTCGCAAGGTTAACGGAGGTTGAGAACTCACCATTTTTGTCAAGGGGATTATGAAGCATATAAAAGGAGATCCGTTGTTGCTTTAGTTTTTGAAGATACTCTTCAGGAATATTATAAAACGGCAATCCGCTGATTGATGGGTCATAACCCATGGCATGATGGGCAAATAATAATATGTCCGTTTCTTTAGCGGCAAGCAATTTATCGAGGATATCCAGGTCCGGAAATACCGCGGTATAGACCTTTTTTATTTCGCCGGCGTTATCCAGTACGAGGCCCATGTGGCGTCTTTTAAAACTGGGAGTTATATAATCATTGAATCTCATAAAGCTCCAGTCATCTTTAAAATCGCTAACCCTAAAATCCCTGTCCAGCATGGCATATAGCTTTTTTGCCTTCATCCGGTAAAGCGCGTGCGCGCGAACCCCCTTTCGTCCTTGATTTCCTTGGGCGCCGTTTCAATAAAGACGGGATTCTCTTTGGGTTATACTTACAATCTGGTATAAATTCTTTTACCGTCTCCCTACTCCCTTATTTTACTATAAAATTAAAATATTACAATGTATATATTAAACTGCTTTGCCAGCCCATACCCTTCCAACCTCCGGCAAAACGCGCACACGTATCTATATCTATAAACGCGTATATACGCCGGTAAGAATCCCAAAAAAAATTGAACCGGAACCGCAAAAACCACGACTATATAAGTGAAAGGGTTGAGGGGATGAGTTTTGAGGAGATTTATACCAGGTATGTGAATGCGGTCTACCGCTTTCTCAAGTTCAAATTGGGCGATGAATACTTGGTAGAAGATGTGCTCCAAGAGACTTTTCTCGCCGTCTATCAAAACCTCCATAAGATCGCGGAAGTAAATTCACCTAAAGCATGGATTCTCACCATCGCCCGCCATAAGCTGGTAGACCAGCTGCGGAAGAAACGCCTGATTGAAGTGGAGCTCAATGAGAGGATGGAGGTTGATCCCGGGCCCGATCACCTCTTCATCCACCAACTGCTATGTCATTTGGATGAAACAGCCCGTACCATTCTTTACGGTTTATACGTCGAACAACTGACTTGCAGTGAATTAGCGGAGATCCTGGGGATCCCGGTAGGAACGGTAAAAAGCAAAGCTCATACCGCTCGATCTGTCTTACAGAACAAGCTAAAGGAGGAGAGTGTATGACCCGCCAAGAAATGCATGAGCTGGCCTTGGCCTACCTGCAAAAGCGGTTAACCATTGAAGAAAAAGCCGAAGTATTTCGATTGATCAGAGAAAATGCCGATTTTCTTCAGGTTCTTTCTCTTGAATTGACACTGTTATGCCAGTTCGAGCAGTTGAAAACTGCGGCGCCTGCAGACTTAAGAGAGCGGGTCTATGAAAACATTACCCTAGTCGTGCAAAACCCTAAAAAAATCCTTGCCGAGCAGGTCATTCACCATATTTTGAAAGGTACAATGCCTCAAATAGCTTGGGCTGTTTATCAACCATTCCAAAGGAGGATTTTTGCTTATGAGTAATAATGAAATCCCCGTTAAAGAAATTGGCGAACTGCTGGAGATGGTTTCTGCAAAAGTGCCAAATTTGCTAAAAGAAATCATGGCCACCTTTTATTCGGAAGAAGCAGCCAACAACATGGGAGCGGCAGTCGGTACTTTCTACAAAAAGCTGCTGGATTCCGGGATCAATCAAGAAGACGCCATGAAGATGACCCATGATTATATGAATACGCTCAAAAATCTTATACCTCAAGATTTTGCAAAGTTTGAAGGCAACTTCCACTCAAAAGAAAAGAAATAAGGGAATTCGTAGAGGTTTCCCCATGTTAAAATTCATTGGCGGATTAGCCTTCAGTATCCCCCGGTTGTTAGGGAAGATTGGTTTTACTTTCCTCGCGGGCTGCATACAAAGGAGGAGAGCCGTCAGGATTTTTCGTAGGCAACTGCAGCAAGCCGGCCTTGACCCATTGGCCGTCACAAAACTGACTCGCTCCTATAAAAGCTTTACTAACCCACTGAATTGGCGGGCTTCTATCCGGGAAAAGTCTGGTTGAGTACGTACGCACGCAAAAAAAAGGATGAAAAAAGACCTCACTCCAGCTAAAAGGAGAAGGTCTTTCTTTTTGAAACTGGTTGTCTCGGGAAACAGAAATAGAAAAAATCCCTACAGCAAATGATGCTGTAGGGAACCAGCTCAACAAATCAAGAATTCTCTTGATTAAAAATCAAACTCATCGATATTTTCGGGGAGGAAGTCTACCGGTTCACCCATAATAATAGTTTTGCCGTCAGCCTTAACTTCG
>JAAYIC010000026.1 GCA_012735195.1 Bacillota bacterium | reverse complement strand
TCGGCGATTGCGTGGGACGGGGACGGGGCGGGACGCAGGACGCGCACCGTTGGCTTCCGGGCCAAGGAGGGCCCGTAAGCCAAGTACCCGTCACCGGCCCACGCTGAGCCCTAGTAGCCGTTAGGCCATATGTTAGGAACAAACTCCGGATGCCCTGCCACCCTCTTAGAGCCACTCCACTTCCACATCCACCACTTCCCCCCGGCCATCATTCTCCACCAACTCCAAACTCTTCATAAACACCCGGTGGATCGGATCCCGTGCCGTTCCCACTCCGGCCAGGGCCAATTCAGAAAAACGTTTTTCCTCCTGAAAAGCGATCTCCGCTACAGAGAGGTTAAACCGGGCTTTAATCTTATCCTGCAGGCTCTTGATGATCCGGCGTTTATCTTTAAGAGAAAAAGTCTCCGGTAACCGCAGCTTAAGACGGCAGACCCCGACCACCATCGCACGCTCCGCCTACAGGGCAGCCACTTTATCCCGGGCCAACTCCGCGGCGGAAGCCGCATCCGGGGCGTAAAGGTCGGCACCGATCGATTGGGCAAAGCTATCGGTCACCGGCGCCCCGCCTACCATGATCAAAAGCCCTTCCCGCAAGCCCTCTTTTTCCACGGCCTTAATTACCTTTTCCATATTGGTCATGGTGGTGGTAAGAAGGGCGGACATGGCCAAAATCTGCGGTTTCTCCTCTTTCACCTTGTTTACAAAACGATCGGCCGGCACATCGATACCGAGGTCAAAAACTTGAAATCCGGCGCCCTCAAACATGATTTTCACCAGGTTTTTACCGATATCGTGCAGGTCTCCTTCGACTGTTCCCAAGACGATTTTGCCGATGGGTTTCATATCCGCTTCCACGATGTATGGTTTTAAGGTCTCCATCCCGGCGTTCATCGCCCGAGAAGCAATCAAAACATCCGGGACATAGACCTCGTTAACCTTGAATTTCGCCCCAATGACCGACATTCCGGCCAACAAACCATTGGCAATGATTTCTTGAGGCTGAAACCCTTCGTCCAAGGCTTTTTTCACTGCTTCCTGAACTTCTTTTGCCCTCCCCTGCTGCAGTAGTTCAGAAATCTGCTCCAAAATCTCCATAGACTTCCTCTCCTCCCTCTTCATCTGATTCCCCGGGATTTCCGGAATTCCCCGGGTGAAGTATTCATAAGTTTTTTGAAGACTTTGGTGAAATAACTTTGGTCCTGAAAGCCGACCCGACCCGCCACTTCAACCAGGGAGAGCTTCTTGTCCAACAAGAATTTCTTGCTTTCCTCCACCCGCAACATGTTCAAATAAGTACTGAAATTACATTTCATCTCTTCCTTAAAGACCTTGCTGAAATATGACGGACTCAGGTTTACTGCTTTCGCCACCTTTTCCAGGTTGATTTCTTCCATATAATGCTCCCGCATATAGGTAACAGCCCGGTAAATGAGATCAATATTCTTCACTCCGGCCAGGTTAAATACGCAATCGGTAAAACGGGCCATAACTTTTGAAAGCAGATAAGCGATCTCATCACATGTTTTGAGGTCTCCGATCTCCCGGAGATACCGGTAATTCAGACCAAAGATCACCTCATTGTCAGCCCCTCCTTCCAATGCCGCCCGAGAAAGCAAAACCACCAGTTCCATCACGCGGGTTTTGACCAGCTCAATGTTGTTTCCTGCGGTAAAAAAGATATATCCGAAAATCTCGTTCAAAATCTCTTGTGCGCCGGCTTTGTCGCCGAGCCGGATTTTGCTGAGAAGCTCCCGCTCTTTTTCCAGGGGGTAGGACCGCTTTTCCCTCCCGTCCCGCCTTTTGATGGCCTGTAGTTGTTCAGCGATTAAAGCCTGCTGTTCGTGGAATTCTTTCCGTTGCTCCAGTCTGTTGCCGTTAAGGGCCGACAGGTGAGAGGCGGTGGCAAAAAGAACCGCTGCCATATCGGTAACCACCGGTGGCGGGAAATAAGGGACCCGTGCCAATTCCCCGTAAAGTCTTTTTATTTCCCCGGTTGTTAACCCGTTTCTGCGCAAAATCTCTTCGACCAGCGCATTCTCGGGTGTACTCATCAAAACGGGCCCTGCCACCAGGGCATAGGCCAACTGGTAATTCTCGATCACCGGCGCCACCCAGTGCACCAGGCCGAAGGGGCAAAAGAAGACATAGGCATCGCCAAACCGTTCCGCCTGGTAACTGCCGTACAAATGGGCGTGGGCGCATTGTTTTTCCCGCTCCGGTTCTTTCCGGATGATCCGGCAGAAACTGTGCGGAGAGTAGGAACGGATAGCCGGGCTCACCACCCGTCCTTTATTGTCAATAACAAAAGTGGCCACTCCGCTCGTACGGGTATAGGCCCGGCAAAGGCGCTCTGTCTCTGGGAAACAGGACATCCTAAACCTCCAAACCCGGTTTCACCGCCAAATACATGGCACTTCAGAATATTATTGGCTATAATTCTTCCGAATCCTGCATCCGGCTTAATACACTCTCCGCAAAGGTGGAGTTGAGGATTAGAGACTGGAGTTCTTCATTGGAGGCGGTATGATGCAAACGGTCCAAGAGAAGCTCCATTGTATCCACAGGCCCCTGGGCGCTGAGGACTTTCCGGAGAACCCATGCGGTCTCCAATTCCCTGGTGGTAAAGAGGAGCTCTTCTTTACGGGTACCGGAGCGGATAATGTCAATCGCCGGGAAGATCCGCCGGTCGGCCATCTTCCGGTCCAGGTGTAATTCGAGATTCCCGGTGCCTTTAAATTCTTCATAAATAACCTCATCCATCCTGCTGCCGGTATCAACCAGGGCGGTGGCGATAATCGTCAGGCTGCCTCCCTCTTCCACATTACGGGCGGCGCCAAAAAAGCGCTTGGGTTTGTGGAGGGCCCCCGGGTCCACGCCCCCGGAAAGTGTCCGTCCGCTGGGCGGTTCGACCAGGTTATAGGCACGGGCCAGCCGGGTAATGGAGTCCATCAAAATGACAACGTCTTTTTTCTCTTCCACCAGCCGCTTCGACCGTTCCAAAACCATTTCAGCTACACGGACGTGGTTCTCTGCCGGCTGGTCAAAGGTGGAGCTGACTACCTCGCCCTTGACCGAACGCTCCATATCAGTTACTTCTTCCGGCCGCTCGTCAATCAAAAGGACGATCAAATGGACCTCCGGGTGGTTAACCGCCAGGCTGTTGGCGATTTTCTTTAAGAGCGTGGTTTTTCCGGCCTTCGGCGGGGAAACGATCATCCCGCGCTGACCTTTACCGATGGGCGCGACAATATCCACTATCCGCATGGCATATTCCTTGGCGGTAGTCTCCAGCCTTATGCGTTCCCGGGGGTAGATGGGGGTCAATTCATCAAAATAAACCCGTTCCTTCAGTTTATCCGGATCCTCGAAATTCACCGCCTGAATTTTGAGAAGGGAAAAATACCGTTCCGTCTCCTTGGGCGGACGGATCTGCCCTGCCACCAGATCCCCGGTACGCAAATGAAAACGGCGGATCTGGGAGGCGGAGACATAGATATCCGCCGGGCCGGCCGTGTAATTTTCCACCCGTAAAAACCCAAAACCGTCGGGAAGAATCTCCAATATCCCCTGGGAAAAAATGCGTCCTTCCTGCGTGGCCAGGACTTTCAATAATTCAAAAATGAGTTCCTTTTTTCGATAACGGATGTAGTTTTCAAGCCCCAACTCTCCGGCCATCGCTTGTAATTGCACAAGAGTCTTACTTTCCAGGTCTGCTAATTGCATTCCCTCACCTCAATCTTTCTATTGACTTTTTACTAAAAAAATAAGTATGATTTCGAAGATATAACCAGGGATCACGCGTAACCGCCAGGTGGAAGCAGGGGGTAGAAACGACGCAGCCATATTTATGGGCGGTCAGTGTTTTTTCATTGCGGAACATTTTTGCCCCGAGATGAGAAAGCAGATCTGATCCGGGATTTCCGTCAGCGGCAGAAGATGCTCCACCGCGCCCAATTCCACCGCCACTTTGGGCATTCCGTAAATGACGCAGGTCTCCGGGGATTCGGCAATTGTCAGGGAGCCCTTCTCCCGCAGGCGCTGTAGGCCACGGGCGCCGTCAGCGCCCATCCCGGTCAATAGGACCCCGATGGCCTGGTCGCCATAGGTCTCCGCCACAGAAAAGAACATCTCGTCAATCGAAGGCTGATAGAGGTTATTTTCCCGGGAAAGCTGCACCCGTATACTCTCGCGCCCGCGCGGGTCCTTCTTCTTAACCAGCCGCGTCTGCATGCCGCCGGGGGCTACCAATACTGTTCCCGGCTGGATATGATCGTCCTCTTCAGCTAATTTTACCCGCAACGGACTCATATTGTTGAGGCGGGCGGCAAAGATCTCCATGAACTCTTTGGGCATATGTTGGGCAATCAAAATCCCGAGGGGAAAATCGGCTGCCAAGTGGGTCAGGATAAATTGAAAGGCCCGGGGGCCGCCGGTTGAGGCGCCCATCACCAAAATTTTCAGGTCGCTTCTGGCAAGAGCAGGGGGGACCTTGGAGATCTCTTTTTCCGGCAGGCCTTTAATTTTATCCACCCGGACACGCGCCGCCGCTTTGACTTTTTCCCGCAGTTCCTCCCCGATCTGCCACAGCTCTTCTGTCGGTCCGAAACCGGGCTTGGTAACAAAATCAACGGCCCCAAGTTCCAGAGCTTTCAAGGTTTCTTCCGTGCCTTCGCGGGCCCAGGAGCTGACCAGGACAACAGGAAGAGGTGAGGTCTTCATTAATGTGGTGAGGAAAGCCAGCCCGTCCATGCGCGGCATCCGCAGATCCAAAGTAATAACCTGCGGTTTATAAAACTCGACTTTTTTTAGGGCGTCTTCACCATCTACCGCCACGCCGACGACTTCAATCTCCGGGTCTGCCTGTAATAATTTTTTGATCGTTTGCCGCATAAAGGCTGAATCATCAACGACCAGAACTTTAATGGACAAAATAATCAACCCCTTCTAGCCGGAAAGTCCATTCCCCGGTCGCCAGTATCCGGTGTTGCTTTCTAAAATACTTCTCCAAGGCTCAAGTGCCAGCGGGGGTTTGCGGCTGGATCCATCGGTACCGCGTAATCAACACCCACCAACAAACCGCCCAGGAAAAACTTGAGCCCCCCCCCCCAGGCGGCTGTGGGGCAGGTACTGAGTGCCTGACCGTCTTTCCAAATCTGACCCGCGTCCAAAAAAACTGTACCGAGCAGTCCAAAGAAGTTGAGACCATAATATGATGAGGGATAGAGTAAAGTTCTGAGTTCCAGGTTCCCCAGGAAAAATCCGTCGCCGCTGAATTGGAAGAGAGGATATCCCCGCAGGGTCGAATCGGCCAGAGCCCATAGGGTTCCTTGATTGACCAGATTCCCAAGGCCGCTCATGTTTGCCTGCTGGATACCGCCGATGACAAAACCGCGGTGGGACGGGTAGTCATCACCCCATATTTTCCCTCCCCGCAAACTGAAGATAGCCGAAACCCGGTCATTCAGCGGGTAATAACGCCGCCAGTCTTCTTCAACTTTTATATACCGGTAACCGGTATTGAAAAGGGGCAAAGCTCCTCCCAGGCTGATATAGGCCCTTGTCCCCTTTTGGGCCAGAAAAGAAAAGTCGTCCTTCATCGCCTTGACCTCCCAGCCCAAAACGGTGCCTTCATCCGGGTCTTCAGGAAAAGAGGAGGCCTTATAAAGCGGGGAAAATTTCTCCCATTGCAGGCGAAAAGTGAGCCTGGTCTCATTCGTCCGGCGGTAAGCGGCGAGGAGGCTAAGGCCGGTCTGGTTCTCCCAGACACCGGAAGCCCAAACCGGTCCGATATTCACCGGCATCGAGTACAGGTTGACCCCGGTGGACCACTTACCATGGTGCCGGGTGTAACCCAGGACATAGTTGAAAACCGCCGCTTCCTCGTCAGCCCAGAGAAAAAACTGCAGTTCCCGGTCGCGAAGGACACTGCTCATCCGTCCGTAGATCAGGGCATAAAGCGTTCCGTCATAGAAGATTACTGGAATGATATATTCCGTCTCCAACCGCGGCCGGTATGGTTCCCAGGGTACTTCTTCAGCCCCCGTGGGCGTTACGCAGGAAAACAGGAGGAAAAACGAGAGAAACGCCGGTAATAAGCGGCAATGGGTGTTTTTCATCCCACCGTCACCCCTTTCTCTCCGGCCCGGATGGAGACCAGCGGTAGATCTTGTACGTTCCATCCCGATAGACCGTGGAGAGAATTTCTCCCCCTGGCAAGGGATAAGATTCTAAAAGCGTCTCCTGGAAAGGCGAGAGTACTTCGGTCTTTCCTTCATCCGGATCCACAACGGCTGTCCGGTAATACCCTCTATCACCAAAGGTAAAGTAGATCCTCCCGTCCTCTCCCCAAACCGGCTCCCGGTGGTGCGTGCCGGCGGAGGTTAATAGCCGGTTCTTCTTTCCGTCCCAGATATAGAGCTGATCAAAACCGGCCTGCTCTGAGACGTAAACCAGGCGCTCTCCATCGGGAGCCCAGGAAGGCGACATTTCATCGGCCTCCCCACCGGTCACACACGCCAATACTTCTCCTTCCAAGCTTATAAGGTAGATATCGGTGTCGCCCTTTGTATTGACCGTTACCGCCAGGCGTTCGCCCGTCGGCGACCAGGCCACTTCCACAGGGTTGCCCAGTGCCAAAGGAAAGGGGGTAATTCTCCCCGTTACTGTTTCCAGCCGGTACAAGAGGTTTTCTCCTTCCTTGTCGGAGATGAAGAGTATTTCCCCGCCGTCCGGTGAAACTGTATACGCGGATACCGTCTCTTCGGTAAGACGGCGTATCTTCCCTCTCTCCCAAAGATACAGATCGAAATACTTGCTCTGATGGGAAGAGAGAAAAACAATCCGCCCCTCCCCGGCGGGTACAGCCCGCATCTGCTGGCCGTACCCGGCGATCCAGGGTTCGTATTGGCTGGTGATCGGGGGGGCATCGCGGCCGGCTTGATACCGTTCTTGCAGGTCGGCCCGCCAGTTTTCCCACAACTCCCGCCGGGAAAGGCCTAAAACTTTTTGGTAGGTTAGATCCCGGTCACCGTTGATGAAGAACTCCTTTAACAGTTCCGCCAGGCTCCGGTTGCCGTATTCCCTGGCGATAAAGTCGGTCAGAGCCCAGGCTTGTGCATAGTCCAGATTCCCCCGTACGCTCCGGAGTTGATCCATGGTCGTGAGTTTCTCCCGGAAGACCGCATCACGGAGGGCGCCTTCCCGCATGGGAAACCTGGATTCCTCCGGAGTATAATACTCGGCCAGCCCTTCAACCAGCCAATCCGGTGGTTGCCCGCCGCTTCCCAAAAACCGGTTACGGAAAGGATGCAGGGTAATGATATGTGTTACCTCATGAATCAATACCCCCCGCAGATCCCTGAGGGTTGGCTGGCAGATAACTGCCAACCGCCCGACGAGGAAATGGGCGACTCCTTCAGGGGTTGCGGTTAACGGCGTCCCGGTAGCCTCCGCGTTTTGAAAATCCCGGCGCGAGGCGAAAAGGATGACACGAACCGGCGGTAGGCGGTTAATTGTAAAAAAACCGGAGAAGTCCGGATATACCCGGTTATATGCCTCTTCCAGTATGGAACGGCACCGTAAGGCAACCTCTTCTAAACCCTGGTAAAAATAGATTTCAAAATGGGTGTCTTTAAGAACCCGCCACTCCAGCGGGCGCGGGGGAGATTTAACCTGCCCAAAATGGTATTCGGCACCGGTATTGGTAAGCTCTATAGCGGCATGACTCAAAAAAGGACTATTGATGAGAACAAAAATAAGAAGGAGCCATAAGAACCATCTTTTTCCCATCGTCCGGCGGGCGCCCCCTTCCTCCGGCCTTCTCTGTAAACGCGCACGAAATCGCGCGTGCGCCCTGGTATAGCCTTCATCCGGCCTCATTTTTATGTTTCTTTTGGTTTTTTTTACACCTCTGCCAAAAGCTCTTCTTCTTTTTATTCCATACCCAACCCGTAGTTCCTGCCGGAATTTTCAGTGAAAAACCCGGCCTTCCTCATTTAAAAAGCTTACTCCAGACTCTCCCGGTTTTATCGGCTTTTTCATCGTCATATTTTAGCGAATCGATTTTGCCGTTAATCACGAGCTTCCCTTTTTCCACATGGAGTTGGCGCAGATGGAGATCGCTCCCCCGGATCACCAGCCCGCCTTGTTCTGTTTCCAAAAAAACCTCTTCCCGGTTGAAACTCCCGACATTGGTCACACCGTCAATCTCCATCCGCTCCCGCGCAAAAATGGTCAGCTGGTGGTGTTTATGCTCGTCCACGGAAAGTCACCCCCAATTACTTTTGTAATATGATCATATGCCACCGGGGGACTTCCTGAACTGAAATCTTTATTTCCAGAGTTTTTTGATCTCAACCTCCGGGTAATAATGTTTAACGATGGCATGGGGGTCTTTTCCTTCTACAGCCAGGGCATGGGCCCCCCACTGGCAAAGGCCGACGCCATGGCCAAAACCCCGGCCCTTGACAATTACTTCCTCTCCCTCCTGCTGGATATCGGTGATCCAAGTGGACCGGACTTTTTCTGGACCGGCGGCTCTCCGAAAATCAGCCCCTCGTACCCCGGCCCGTCCTTCGGTCCCGATAAAATCCAACCTGCTTACCCTATGGGATTCCTGGTGTCTTTCTCCCACCTCCAGACGGAGGACCTGGCCGACAGATTCTCCCAGTGTTGTCAGGAGCGCGCCCAGCTCCGCCCGGGAAAAACGGGCGGACCAGTACAGTTCTTCTTCAGGGATTACGCTTTCCTCCGGACAGTTCACGGAAGCTATATACTCCGGTTCTTCCTCCGTATACCCCAGGGCAACCACAGCCGGAGCCGTCCGCCCTCCGCAACTGGCGGAAAACCAGCCCTTGACGAAGTTCCCGCCGTAGGTCATCACCTCGCCTCTGGTCATCTCCACCGCCCGGCGGATATCCGGGGTAATCGCCCCGGCGTTATAGGCCTGGGCGTGTTTTTCATCGGTACAGATGTCGGTCTGATGAAACTCTTTCCCTCCACCGCGGCCGATATACTCCAGAGTAAAGCTGCGCGCCACGATGGCTTGAGCGGCATAGGCTTCCAGTGGCCAATCGCCTCTCATCTCACCGGCCACGACACCCATCAGATATTCCTCGAGGGGCATATTTTTTGTTGTTTGGTCCTCGTGAAAATAGACGCTGATCTCCGGTTCTTTTTTGTACGCAGGGCCTTTTTCCTCCGCCCCGCGGCGGGTGAAGAAATAAAAGACCACCCCGGCCAGGACAACGACGGCAATTATTGCCGCCGGCAGGTACCGTTGCGACCGCATTGTTATTCCTCCGGTTAATTTTTTTATAGCATTATCCTTCCTCAGTTGCTTTATACTCCGGCGGTCGCTGCTGCTCTGCGGTTTTTTCTGCTTCCCAAAGCCGGTCCATCTCAGCCAGGGTCATCTTCCGGATATCCAACCCCTGCCTGGCCGCAGCCTCTTCCATCGCGCGGAAACGGCGGTAAAACTTCTCAATAACCCGGTGTAAAGCGGTTTCCGGCTCGATCTCCAGGAATCTGCCGAAATTGACCAGGGCAAACAGGATATCACCAAACTCTTCCTCCATTTGCCGGCGTTTTTCTTCTTTTTCTTCTTCGGTCCGGGCTTTTCTCCAGGCGTTCCAGGCCCGGTGGAATTCCTTGCTTTCTTCGCGGATCTTCGCCAGCGGCCCCTTGCAATCCGGCCAGTCAAAACCAAGGCGGGAGGCTTTTTCTTGTATCTTCACGGCCCGGAGAAGCGCAGGAAAGTGTAGAGGAACTCCGTCCAAAGCCGAGGCGGGCGCCGTTTCTTTCTCCTCTGCTTTAATCTGCTCCCAGTTGTTAAGGACACCCTCCACCCCGTCGACTTTCGTCCCGCCAAAAACATGGGGGTGCCGGCGGATGAGTTTATCATTGCTCCCGGCAATCACGTCCGCCAAGGTAAAATCGGCGTTTTCCCGGGCAATCTGGGCGTGAAATACCACCTGCAACAAAAGGTCCCCCAGCTCCTCCCGGAGCGCGGCAGCGGATCCTTTTTCGATTGCCTCCAGTACCTCATAGGCCTCCTCTATCAAGCAGGGGCGAAGACTGGTGTGGGTCTGTTGCCGGTCCCAGGGACAACCGCTGTCACTGCGTAGACGTTCCATAATCCGCTCCAACTTTTCCAATTCTTTACCACTGTTCAAGCCGGTCTCCTCCTTCTTATGCCCTGTTGCCCATATTCAACCGGATCTTTAATGCTCCGTTATCAGCTGTCCGTCACCCCTTTTCTTCGTGCCTCGTGCCGTCCACGTCCCTACGGGTGTTTCTACAGATACTTGTCCCCGTCTGCTCTGAGCCTGTGTGGGGCGACGAGGAGAGCATGGCTCTTCCATGAGGATACTTGTCCCCGAACCGCAGCCAAGCCCGCGTGCGGGTGCACCCCCGGTTGCACCGTGCACCCCATAGTAATTTTTCCTATGGGGTCATAAAAGCACCAAATGCCTGCGCCCGAGTGCAGGTGCGACCATGTGCGGGTACAACCGTGTGCGGATGCGACCGTTTACGGCAACAATCACTACATCCGGGACGGGGTTTCCGGCGGTGTGCCGGTGTGCGGGCACGGCCGTATACGGTCGCACCCGCCCACCGGCACGTCAACGTCCGATTATCCTTCGGGAAACCCGGTTAATCATACCGGTCCCCGGTATAAAACGAAAAACCGGAGAGAAACTAGGTTCGACGCCCGGGTTTGCGTGCAACCGACCCTTTGCCCGTATGGACCGCCGGTTGAGCGCAGGCCGGTCATGTCCGCGTAAAAGAACGGCGCAAAATAAAAAAAGGGGGAGAAAAATGCCCGGAAAAAAAGAAGCCATCACCGAAACCAGCCTGGTGCTGCCGGAGATCTCTTGCGCCCACTGCCGGGCAGGGCTGGAGGAAAACCTCAGCCGGCTGCCGGGGGTGAAAGGCGTTGAAGTAAGTTTGCGGAGAAAACGGGTACGTATCCGCTTTGACCCACTGCAGACTTCGGAAGAAATGATCGAAAAATCCCTGGCCGGTCTGGGGTATTCCATTCAACTCTGAGATCTTCTCTTATGATGATCTTCTTTTTTGTGAAAAGACGACAATTAACAGGTAACACCCGGCGGTGGCAGTGAAAACCTGTGCGTACAAGCGCAATTGCGCGGCCATTGCCGGTTGGTTCCGGCTCAGGCAGAAAAAGCCCGCCGCAATAAAAAAGAGCGCCAGAACAGGCGGCCGGGGATCGGCGAAGTCATTGATGTAAACCAGGAAAAAGACAAGCCCTGCCAGAAAAAGGACAAAAGGCCAAACCACCTCTACGCCCGGCCAGGAAAGGACCTTGGTGGTGAATAAGAGAGAAAAAAGACCGGTTCCGGCCAGGAATGCCCCGGCCGTGATCAGACCCTTCTTCCTGTCCCGCCAATAATCGACCACCATTAACAAGCCAAAGATAAAAGGGATAAACGGCCAGAATATTCCCCAACCCAATTGCAGCAATTCTTGGCGCCGCCAATAGAGCAATACCCCCAATATCACCCAGGTTAGCCCGTGATATAAGTATTTTTTCTTATCCTTCACGTTCCAGTTCCCTCCGGTTCTTCCCGCACTGGGGGTGCTTTTTTCCCCGTTTTCAGCAAACGGGGCACTGGCTGGTAAAAGCTCCTGTTAATGAATTCCCTGCGGATAACTTGGCCTGTGTTGTCCAGGGCCAAGCGCCAGAGTTCCACCAGGTAACCCTCACGTCCAGCTTCAGCCAGAAGTTCTTCCCCCGGCGCCAGAGCCGTATCTTCAATCCGTATCTCCGGCGGCGGGATTGTCTCCATCACTTTGGACGTAAACAAATATGTAGCCACCCGGGGATCTTTCTCTTTGCCCACCACCGCCACGGTCAAGAGATCCGCTTCGACATGGGCGGAAACAAAAACCGGGGTGGAGAGGGGATTGGTAACCACCAAATCCTGACCGCCGTCGACTACCGCGGCATCCCGTCCCATCTCCACATAGGAAACGGGCAGGGTATGATTGAACCTTTTTGTCACCGGAAAACCCGCGAGTAACCAGGCATTGTACAAAGCGGTGGAAACCTGGCAAACTCCCCCGCCGATTCCGGGGATTAACTCTCCTTCATAAAGGACGGGCGCCTCCCGGTAGCCCTTTTCCGGAATTCTGGGCCCAACCCGCCGGTTAAAAGAAAGCTCTTGCCCGGGTAAAACCACCGCGCCATGTAGGGCAAGGGCGGCGGTCCTGATGTTTTGGGCCCTTTCTTCCTCCTGCGGGTCAAAACGGGTGGAAAAATGGCTTAAGACCCGGGTTAAACCCCATTCTTTAATCTTTTCCCCGCTTAAAGCCGGCTCGACCTCTTTCACCGGGAGTTCAAGGCATCTGTTGTCCTCCGCCAAGATTACGCGGGAAAGCGTCAATAAAAACCCCCGGCGTTCCAGGCGCCTTCCGGGACGGCCGGGAAATACCTTAATTTTTCCTTCCCGGTTGACTACGAGATCCGTGCTGACGGGTTCCACATTGACTTGCCTCTCTAAGTGGGCAAAAAACTCTTCATGCAAGCCGGGATCGATTTTAACCGCGGGGACGAGGTTTACCGGCCGGCGCCGGAATTCCCGACGTTGCCGCCAGCGCTGAAAAATACCGCCTGCCCGCCCCTGGGCAAAGGCCTCCGCCGCCAATTCCGCATAATCCAGATAAAAACCGCACCTGCTGGGGATAAACCCAAAGACGAAGCCATTATCCCGCAGCTCCACTTGGCGGTCTAGGAAGGGACCCAACCGGTGGCTTAAGAAGACGGCCGCCTGCTCCGGTTGCAAACCGGAAAGGGGGATACCGGCAATATTGACCCCCTCATAAATTACCTTCCGCGTCTGCCGCCAGGAAGCGGAGAGGCAAAGCAGCAGAAAAAGAGCGGTTATCCCGGTGAAGAACCCCAGGCCTAACCGGCGCATACGTCCGGACGAATCTTTTTGCCTTTTCTCCCCGAACATTGACGACTGGATTTCCCTGCCTGTGCCCGTGTGCCCTTTTTTTGCTTATTATATTATACCACGAAAGAGAAGCCGGTAGCAAAAGCCTTTTTCCCGATTTTTGGAAACTACATGTATACACTCGCCTTTTCCCGCATACAATAGACTGAATACGCGCGCGGGGAACGAACCCCGTAGAAAGACGGGAGCGCGCAAATGTTCCTCGAAAGAAAGGTGAAAAGGCATTGAAATGGCCGGCATTCCCAAAACTACCCACGGAAAGAAAGTTTTCTCCATCTTACCGGATCCATGTCCATCAACCGGAAGCCAGGGAACTTTTTGGTTGTCAGTTTAAAGAATTCTTAAAAAGGGAATATCCGCCGGAACGGCCCTTGATCATCCTCTGTATTGGAACTGACCGTTCCACCGGTGACAGCCTCGGTCCCCTGATTGGCAGTAAGTTGAGGGCTTCCGGCTCCCCGTTCTTTCAGGTCTACGGTACCCTGGAAAAACCGGTTCACGCCGTTAATTTAGAGGAAACCACCGGCGAAATCCACCAGCGTCATAACCGCCCTTATATCGTGGCGGTTGATGCCTGTTTGGGAAAGGCGGAGAGTATCGGCTATATAACAATAAAATCAGGACCGCTCCAGCCGGGAACCGGCGTCAACAAATCCTTGCCCGCAGTCGGTAATCTACACGTGGTGGGAGTAGTGAATGTCGGCGGTTTCATGGAATATCTTGTTCTACAAAATACCCGGCTTAACCTGGTAATGCAGATGGCCGAGGTAATCAGTGACGGCCTGCTTCAGGGTTGCCGGATGTTTTTCTCCGGCAGCCGCCCGGATATGGTAGAGAGTAAGACCGGTTTAACACCGGCCTTTTCCGAATAGCCCCGCGCCTATCCGCCTGCCGGTATTTTCCGGCAGGCCAGTGCCACCATGCCTTTGGTTCCGGCCTCAGCGCCCAGGAGGGCGGGAACAACCGGTAAATCCCGGCACATGTGGGCAAAGGCGGTTGTTTCCATCGCCCGTACGACCGGGCGGAAGAGAAGCGGCCCCATTGCGGCCACCCCGCCTCCGATCACAATAATCTCCGGGTTCAAGAGATTTACCAGGTTCCCCAAGGCGATACCCAAATAACGGAAGGCCTTTTCCAGAACTGAAAGGGCCAGCGGGTCGCCTTGCGCGGCGGCCTCTCCCACCTCTTTTGCGGTTAACCGTTCCGGGTCGCCCCCGGTTATCTCCCACAGCAGACTTGCCTGCCCGGGCGCGCGTTGGCCTTCCTTCATTAAAAGGGCCTTAGCCTCCCGGGCGATGGCGGAACCGGAAGCCAATGCTTCAATGCAGCCCCTCCGCCCGCAACTGCAGGGCGGTCCATCGGGAAGAATAACCATATGTCCCGCTTCGCCCGCGGAATAATCACGCCCGTAAACGATCTTACCGTCAACAATAATACCCCCGCCGATCCCGGTACTGACCGTCAGATAGATCAGGTCTTTTCTCCCTTTGGCCGCACCGTAGATATACTCGCCGTAAGCCGCGGCGTTGGCGTCATTCTCCAAGACCACCGGCAAGTTGAACTCCTCTTCCAAAAGGGCCACGACGGGTAGGTCTTTCCATTTGAGGTTCGGTGCTTCAATAACTACACCGGCCTTAAGATCCGACGGGCCCGGAGTGCAAAGGCCGATTCCCTTAACCTCTCCCGTGCCGGCCGCAACCAGCAGAGTGCGGATCAACCCAAAAACCCTGGTAATCACCTTTTCCTGTCCCTCTTCTGCCCTGGTCGGGATCTGCTCCCGGCACAATACCGTTCCTCCGGCATCCGCCAAAATTCCCGCAATTTTTGTCCCGCCCAGGTCAATCCCGATATATTTCGCTGCCGACATCAACTCCGCCTCCTCTTAAAACTAAGAATCCCCCACCGGTGGATGGGGGATTCGTCGCGCACCGTGCCTGCACGGTGCGCGCTCGCGTGCGTAGTACGCGCAGATCACTCAGGAATTCCCATTATGTTCTGCACGGTGCGCGTGCGCGTACACACGATAACCGTTTTAAGGAATAATTTTCTCCGTTTCTTTATCAAAGAGATGGATTTTCTGGTTGTTGATGACAAGCCGGTGTTCCTCAGCGTCTGTCGCCTTGGTGTGGGCGTCAACCCGCGCGGTAAAGCTGTGCGGGCCGTTGGAGACGTGGAGATAAATCTCCGCGCCAATCAATTCGCTGACGTCAACGTCGACCACGACCACATTTTCCGGATTGGCGTCGGGCATAAAATCGTAGTCGCCAATGTCTTCCGGCCGGATACCAATGATGACCTCTTTGTCCACATACATCTTGGCGGTCTTGAATCTGCCTTCTGGTACATAGATCCGGAAGGTCTCCAGATCCACATAAAGCCGGTCGTTTTCTTCTTTTAAGACCCCTTCCAGGAAGTTCATGGGCGGGGTGCCAATAAACCCGGCCACAAAGACATTGGCCGGTTTGTCGTAAATATCCAACGGCTTGCCGACCTGCTGAATAATACCGTCCCTCATCACAACGATCCGGTCACCCATGGTCATGGCTTCGACCTGGTCGTGGGTGACATAGATCACTGTGGTTTGCAGTCTGTGATGCAATTTGGAGAGTTCAGCGCGCATCTGCACGCGGAGTTTCGCGTCCAGGTTCGAAAGGGGCTCATCCATCAGGAAGACCTTCGGTTCCCGGACAATGGCCCGGCCCAAGGCCACCCGCTGCCGCTGACCACCGGAGAGGGCCTTTGGTCTCCGGTCCAAAAGCGCTTCAATACCGAGAATTCTGGCGGCTTCCTTTACCCTGCGGTCAATCTCAGCCCGCGGGAACTTTCTTAGCTTCAAGCCAAAAGCCATGTTGTTGTAGACGTCCATATGTGGATAGAGGGCGTAGTTCTGGAAGACCATTGCAATATCACGGTCTTTCGGCGCCACATCATTCACTAAAAGATCACCAATATATATGTTACCGGAGGTTATCTCCTCAAGACCTGCGACCATCCGCAAAGAGGTGGTTTTCCCGCAACCGGACGGCCCGACAAGAACGATAAACTCTTTATCCCTCACTTCCAGGTTGGCGTCATTTACCGCCACCACGCCATTGGGAAATTTTTTGTAAACATGATCAAAAACCACTCTAGCCATACGATCTCCTCCATCGATTAAAAAATTAGAAATTTCTTGTTCTATATCTATTTTCTTGTCTTAATTTCTAGTATAAAATTCCACCTCCTACGCTGACCAGTAAACACATGAACCGGTTCCACCTTCTATCTTTATAAAACTGATCTCCGGAATATTCTGGTCATAATTTATACCTCCGGCCTTGCCTGGCCGGAGCAGGTCTTTTCATACCCTTTTCACCGGTCTTTCTACCGGGTCTTTTCAATGAGTATTATTCGACATAAAACTAATTTTTCCTGCTATCTTTTTTCTTTTCTTTCCAAAAATTGATCGCAGATAAAAAAGACGGGGCCGCAATGAAGGACCCCGTCTTTTCCACTGGATAAGGCTTAAAACGCCATTTGCAATTCCACGGATGCGCTGGGTTGTTGCACAATGAAGTCATACCCGACCGAAAGGTTCAAACCATTGGGCGCCGTATATTTTACGCCGGCTTTTAAATTACCCATCTCAGAGGCGTTCACTTTGTACATGCCCTCCAGGACGGCGTCGAAGTTGATTCCGCCCAGCCCCAACGTGCGGGTGGCTGAGAAATTCAACTGCTCGTTGAAGAAGGCGTAGTTACCCTCTACCACCAGATCCGGCTGTTTGAAAGTGGCGCCGACCAGGAATCCTTTCTGTCCCGGGACATAATACGGCACTTTCGGCTCTTTAAAATTGGGATCGCCGTATTTGGGGCTGAAGTTATCGGTGATATCGCGATAACCGGCCCGAACCTGCAGATCCCGGAGGACTTGCACAGCGGCGTCGACTTTCATCGCATGCTCTTTATCTGTCTCTTCGGTTGCGTAGACCCCGGTCAATTTCATAAAATCGGCGGGGGCAACCTCGGCCTGGAGATCGTAGTAGACCTGATCGGCCTTTACCATGCTGCCCTGAATTTTCAGAGCGTCAACCGGGGAAAAAGCGAGACGGGCGCCTTGTACCACGCTGTTCGGACCGTCCCAGGCGTAAAAAGCCCCTAGAGAAGCCGGCCCCAGGTTGATCTCATCCACGCTGATCCCGTTTTCGCCGACAATCGCCGTATAGGGCGAATAAGCAATCCCCAGCCCGCCAAGGCGGGTAACTATGCTGGAGGTGCCGGGGAACAAGGGACCCCGCGTCTCGAGCCACATTTTATCGACACTTATGATCCCGCCGTTTTCCCAGGGACCATTAAAGTTGCGGTTCAAACCGGTGATGGAAAAACCGGCTTTCAGGTCCTCGCCCATCAAAGTCTCGAGGGAAAGCTCAGATTTACCTGTTAATTGCTTTTTCTCATATTCGATCTTCGTTTTAAAACTCCCGCCGAGTTCCAACCCGGGAGCGGCGATAGCCACCGGAGAAAGAACGATGATCATTATGGCAGCGGTAAGAAAGGCAATGATCCGTTTCATGAAGATTACTCCTCCTCAGCTTCGAATTTTGGTCTGTTTCTTACTATGGTTTCTTACTCTGATTGGTAGTAAAGATCTCTTGCTACGACAGGAGAAAAGAATCGAGTTTCTTGATTTCCTCCGTTTCCCTTCTCCAACTGCGACTATTGCTGTGTTAAATTGCTACCGCGCGCAGGCGCTCCTTCCACCCGGTCCAGGCAACTACGTACCGACGGTCTTCCCTCCTTTCCGGCCTGCCGGGGGCCGGTGGTAGCAAACTCTCTGTTCAAGTTGGCCTTTCCGGTTCGTCAAGCTCTCCCCGGAACACAGTGTTGGCTTTTGCGTTGGGTTTTGTGGTCTGTTATAACCCATGCTTGTATTGGTTTTGTCTTGGTTTTTGTTTCTTGCTATAAGCCCGAATGTTGGTTTTATCTTTGCTATAAACCTGAATACCCAACGCTTGTGGTTTGCTTATTTTTTTGCGTCAGTTTTTTTATTTCTCACCCCATTGAAAAACTCCTGCTCAACACGGGTATGTACTTCTTGCCACTACAGGAGGATATTCCCCTTGGGGAGATCCTTAGGAGATCAATCAGGGGGACCCTTTAGAGGTCCCCCTAAGAATCTATTTCTCCAAAGAAGTATCACCAAGTAACTTTTTTCCCAAGAAGTAACTCCCCCAAGGGGCTATTTCCCCAGTACAAATTTGTGTAAAGCCGCCGCCACCCCGTCCTCCCTGTTGGATGGGGCGGTCCAGTCGGCTACCGCCCGGACTTCCGGCGGGGCGCCGTCCATAGCCACCCCAACCCCGGCCCAGGCCAGCATCTCCCGGTCATTGGGGGCGTCGCCGACCGCCATCACCTCCCGGGCGTCCAGACCGTAAAAACCGGCTACCTTTTCCAGGGCCAGTCCTTTGTTGACCCCCGGCGCCAGGCATTCCAAAAACCGCGGCCGGGAACGGACAAAAACTATCTCGCCTTTGAATTCAGCGTTCAGTTCTTTTTCCGCCTCAACAACCGCCTCCGGGTCGCCGGCCGCCATAATTTTGGTGGGCCCGGAAGTGAGAACGGTGGTGAGGTCGGGGGTCAATTTGACCGGCACCTTATTCCGCTCGATATATCTCTTTCCTTCCTCGCTTAATTCTTCCATATACAATTCATCGTTGACAAACGCATTAATATGCAGGCCGATCCTGCGTAGTGCCACGATGAGCCTGCCGGCTGCCGCCGTAGGCAGCCCCTGGTGGAAGAGGGTCTCCCCGTATCCGGAGAACCGGATGAAAGCGCCATTATATGTGATCAGGGGTATACCGGAAATCTCCAAGATCTCCGCAAAAGGCAGGGTGGCACGGTACATCCGCCCGGAAGCAATGGTGATCTTCACGCCGCGGGCGGCTGCTTCCCGTAACGCTTGGCGACAGGCGGGTGAGATGGTCAAATCCGGCCGTAATAAAGTGTCGTCCAGGTCTAGAGCAACAAGGCGAATCATTATCCTCTACCTTTCTTTTTTCTTTTCTTTTTTAAGTGACCCCGAGATCTTGCAGCATCTTCCAGCTATAGCTCTTCAAGGATCGCCCGGGCTAAATCTTCTGTGATCCCTTCCACAGTCATCAACTCTTCCAACCCGGCTTCTTTGATCTTCCTGACCGAACCGAAACGGGTCAAGAGGGCTTTTTTCCGGCGGGGGCCGATCCCCTTAATCCGGTCCAGGGCGGAACCGGTCAGTTTTTTCTGGCGCAAGGTGCGGTGGTAGGTGACGGCAAAGCGGTGGGCCTCATCTCTGACATATGTCAACAGGCGGAGAGCCCGTTCCTCCGCAGGCAGGCGGATCGGTTCCCCGCAGCCGGGCAGAAAGAGTTCTTCGTTCTCTTCAGCCAGCCCCACCAGGGGTTGGTCTTCAAGACCCAGCGCGGCCAAGGCACGAAGGACCGCCTGAACCTGGTTTTTCCCGCCGTCAATCAGTAAGAGATCGGGAAATTCGGCAAATCCGGAGGTCTTTTCTTTCTTTTCCTCCGCGGTACCTTCGGGCGCGGCCATGTGCTGCTCACCGGATTCTTCCCGTTCCTTCAACCCCCGGGCAAACCGCCGGCGTACCGCCTCCTCCAGCATTGCCAGGTCATTAATGCCCTCCACCCCGTGGATCCGGAACCGGCGGTAGGCATCCTTACGCGGCTTCCCCTCTTCAAAGACAACCATTGCGGCCACGGCCTGGTCCCCATGGAAGTTTGAGACATCAAAGCCCTCTATCCTCCGGGGCGGCCGGGAAAGGCCAAAAAGTTCCTGTAAACGCCCTTGGACTTCTGCATACCCCTCTTCTTCCTGCCGTCTCCGCCTGATCTCTTCAGCCAGGCGGACGGCGGCATTCTCTTCGGCCATATGCAGGAGCTGCCGTTTCGCCCCTCTTTTTGGGCAAAGCAGAGTGACCGCGCGTCCGCTTTTTTCCCGGAGCCAGGTGGTGAGGGTTTCCCGGTCGCCGGGGAGGAAAGGCAGAAGGAGCTCCCGGGGGATCCGGTCCTGTTCGTCATAGTACTGGAGGAGGAAACTCCTCAGTATTTCCTCATCTTCTTCCGGGTCTTCCAGTGCAAAGTAGAAATCCACCTTGTTGATCAGCCGTCCCCCGCGGATCTGGAGGACCTGAATCAGGAGGTTCTCTTCTTGCCGGGCCCAACCGAAAACATCCCGTTCCCCGGTTACGGAAACCACCGTCTGTTTTTCCAGGACCCTTTCGAGGGCCCAAAGCTTGTCCCGGTAGGCGGCGGCCTTCTCGTATTCCTGATCTTCCGCTGCCTTCTCCATTCCGTCCTTGAGAGCAGCCGCGAGTTTTTCTGTTTTCCCCTCCAAAAAACCGATTACATCCTCAACCGTATTCCGGTAAGCCTCCGGGGTGATCTTGCCCGTGCACGGGCCGGGACACCGGCCGATATGATAATTAAGGCAGGGGCGTTGCGGTTTCTCCCCCAGGGTAAGTTTTCTCTTGCAGGTCCGGATGGGAAACACCTTGCGAAGCAGCCGGAGGATCTCCCGTAAGGCTCCGGCATCGGTATAGGGGCCGAAATAACGCGAGCCGTCTTTTTGTGGACGGCGGACAATATAGACCCGGGGAAAGTCTTCCCCGACCGTCACTTTCAACCAGGGGTATTGCTTGTCATCCCGCAGTTTTACATTATACTTGGGCCGGTGTTCCTTGATTAAGTTGCATTCCAGGGCCAGGGCTTCCACTTCGGAACTGGTGGTGATAAAATCCACCCGCCCGATCTGCTCCACCATGCGGGAGAGCCGGGGCGAAAGCGCGGCCGACGGTTGGAAATAAGAACGCACCCGCGGACGAAGGGAAGCCGCCTTCCCTACGTAAAGTACTTTTTCATCCCGGTCGAGCATCAGATAAACACCGGGTTTGGCCGGAATGGCTTCAAGATCCTCCTTCAGGGCCATCAGCTTCCCTCCCCCCGTTAAATCATAGTTTTCTCTCTTCATTTTAATACTAGCATGCTCTTTTGACAAATGAAAATGAAATTCCTTATTAATTTGTAAATGCCAGAGAAAAACCTTTCCTAATCTTCCCGGAAGTCCGGTCTTTTCCCTTCACCACCCTGGACACCCTAAATATTGTATAGTAAAATTTGGTCTAGCCTATATATTGTGCCGGGGGTGTTTTTTTTGGATCTGACAGCAAACGCCAGGACCGTCTTGGAACGCAGGTACCTGAGGAAAGAAAATGGGAAACCGGTGGAGACCCCTGAAGAGATGCTAAGGAGGGTGGCGGAGAATATCGCCGCCGTTGAAGAGGACTACGGAAAATCTTCCGCAGAAAAAGAAAAATGGGCGGAACGGTTTTTCCGGGCGATGGATGAAAGAAAATTCTTGCCGAACTCGCCCACCCTGATGAATGCCGGGCGTGAACTTCAACAACTGGCAGCCTGTTTTGTCCTGCCCGTTGAGGATTCCCTGGAGTCCATCTATGAAACCCTGAAAATTGCCGCCCTCATCCATAAAAGCGGGGGCGGAACAGGATTTTCTTTCTCGCGTATCCGGCCAAAAAATGACCAGGTGGGTTCGACCGGGGGCGTTGCCAGCGGGCCCCTTTCCTTCCTGCGCGTCTATAATGCCAGCACCGAAGCGGTAAAGCAAGGCGGTACCAGAAGAGGGGCGAATATGGGCATCCTCCGGGTCGACCACCCGGATATTATGGATTTTATCCGTGCCAAATGCGGGACAGGTGAATACAAAAACTTCAACCTGTCGGTGGCTGTTACCGACGCTTTCATGGAGAAAGTGGCCAAAGGTGAGAATTTCCCGTTGATTAACCCCCGGACCAAAGCGCCTGCCGGGCAGGTTAACGCCAGGGAGCTTTTTGCCGGAATTGTCGATTGTGCCTGGGCTTCCGGAGAGCCGGGCGTAATTTTCATCGACCGGATCAATGAAGCCAACCCCACCCCGGCCCTGGGACCGATCGAGAGCACAAACCCCTGCGGAGAACAGCCTTTACTCCCTTATGAAGCCTGTATTCTTGGGTCTATCAATCTTTCATTAATGTTCCGCGAAGAAAACGGCGCTCTCGAGATTGACTGGGATGAGTTAAAACGCCTGGTTCATCTGGGTGTTCGATTTCTGGACAATGCTATCGACGCCTCCAGGTACCCCGTTCCTCAGATCGAAAAGAACGTCAAAGGCAACCGGAAGATCGGCCTTGGAGTCATGGGTTGGGCGGAGATGTTGATCAAAAAAGGAATCCCCTACAACTCCGAAGAAGCGCTTAACCTGGCAAGAAAGGTGATGAGTTTTATTGACCGGGAGTCCAAGGCGGCCTCGGCGCACCTGGCGGAGGAACGGGGCGCCTTCCCCAATTTCGCCGGGAGTATTTACGACCGCCCCGGGCTCCCCAGATTACGGAATGCCACCACCACCACCATCGCCCCGACCGGCAGCCTCAGTATTATCGCCGGGACCAGCGGCGGTGTTGAGCCCCTTTTCAGCCTGGCTTTCACCCGCCAGATTCTGGACAACGACCGTTTGCTGGAGGTCAACCCGTTATTCCGCTGGATCGCCGAGGAAAAAGGTTTTTACAGTCCCGCGCTCATTGAGGAACTGGCGGAAAAGGGTTCCCTGGAGGGAATCGCCGCGGTCCCGCCGGAGGTTAAAAAGATCTTTGTCACCGCGCACCAGATCAGTCCGGAATGGCATATCCGGATGCAGGCTGCATTCCAAGAATTTACGGACAATGCGGTCTCGAAAACCGTCAACTTCCCCCGGACAGCCGGCAAGGATGAGGTGAGTGCCGCCTACCACCTTGCTTACCAGCTAAAATGTAAAGGGGTAACCGTCTACCGGGACGGTTCTCTGGAAAACCAGCCCATGCGCAAAGGGATCGCCAAGCCGGAACTGAAACCAGCCCCGGCCACATCCGGGGCAAAATGGGGTAAACTTCGCCCGCTTCCCCGGCCCGACCGGTTGCGGGGGATTACGGACAGCAAGCGAACACCGGAAGGGACGTTATATCTTACCCTTAATCTCCATAATGGCCAGCCGTTTGAACTTTTCGCCCAGATCGGTAAGGCCGGCAGTGATATCATGGCCTTCACCGAAGGAATCGCGCGTCTGGTCTCCCTCTGTTTCCGCTGCGGAATCGACCCGGCCGGTGTTGCCGATCAATTACTGGGAATCGGCGGCAGCCGCTCTGTAGGTTTCGGACCACACCGCGTGCGCTCGGTCCCGGATGCCATCGGCCGGTTTATCATGGAATATCTGCAAAATCTCGATTCCCGTACCACCCGGACCGCTCCGGTACAGGAGAACCTCTCCTTTCCGCCGCCCGGCCCGGAGAGCTCCCCCGGCAAGAAAGAATTTCCCCGGGAAAACCAAGGAAAAACCTCTTTCAACCTCTGCCCTTCCTGTGGCATATATGCCTTTGCCATGACGGAAGGGTGCGCCAACTGTCTGGCCTGCGGTTATACCGAGTGTTAATAGAGAACGCCGAGATAACTACCATAGACCGGGCGCCTGCGCCCCAGAGGATGGATCCGCTACCCGGAGATTCTTCCCCGGAAAATCCCCTTCATAACCTGTTCATACCACAGGTTATTTTTTTTGGTTTACTCCTTTTTTCTCCGGCAGTTCCAACGGGACAACAGAAAGGAAACCATCTTCACCCAGGACGATTCTGACCTTTTCCCCTGTAACGGAGAAGAAATGATAGACCCGTATACCCTTTCCGGCTTCCACCAGTCTTACATAGCCATGACTATACAAATAGGCTAGGATGTCGATGCGGCACGCAATCATCGCCTCAAGAACACGGTAGAAAGACTCTAAATTATCCGTTTTGATCAACCTCATTATTTTGTATTTTTTATAAAATATCTTTTAACACCATTACACAAAAGAAAAGATAAAAACCAAAGGAAAAACAGGATTTCAACATCTATGCAAATATTCCTGTCAATGGTATAGACAATCAACAATTACCCGGTTTTGTATGCCTTTCTATCACCTCCAAACCTCTTTTTTGGGGTTTTTCATGTTTGTAAATATAAAAGCGCAAGAACAAAAAAACCCCTTTTCGCCGCCTAGTGCGTCCTATAACACCTGCTTCTTACCGGGTTTTTCCAGCCTACGGCAGTAATTTTTTTGACCTTCAGACCAATAGTTCCCAAAAATGAAAATTTCCAGTATATTATAGACAACATTTTGCATCATGTCAAGCCCAGATCTACGTTCCGTGGCATTTATTGCTTTGCTACATTTTGTCGCCTATAATCATATTTGGAGGTTGTCGCAGTGCTAGGAGAAAAAATCGCCGCTTTGCGCCGGGAAAAAAAGATGCGTCAGGAAGATCTCGCCGGGTTGCTTGGTGTTAGCCGCCAGGCGATATCCAACTACGAAAAAGGAGAACGTCATCCGGACCCGCAAATGCTAAGGCGGCTGGCTAAAATATTCAATGTTTCATCCGATTATCTTCTTGATTTAACCGACAACCCCAGTCCCTACCGGCAGGTTTGCGAAGAGCCATGTTTTTATTTAGAGCAAAAACTTCCACTGCCACTGGTTGTTGCCCACGATCCGCATGATAAAACCCTAAAACAACTCTACTGCCTCCTTAAAAAACTCAGCAAAGAAGACCGGGCCTGTCTATTGCATCTGATAAAACGCCTGATCGGCTTGGAATAACCAGCCGGCTTTATCCGTTCCCCGTTGTCCACCGGATTCCCGTCAACACCTGCCCCGCCCGGGTTATGCCTGACCTCTCCGCCGTCCACCGCTTTTAGTCATTGACAGACCATGCTTTACTTGCTTATAATTCAATCTGGAGTCTGTTCTCATCAAATTTTTATTAAAATGCTAATAATTGAAGAAGGGTGGCAAATGATACATCTGTTTTCCCAAAACGGCCTACAGATCGCTTTGGATGTCAATACCGGCAACATATTTCTTTTCGATGAGATAACCGCCAAAATGCTCGCAAATTTCCCGGACCGTCCACCCACGCTGGAGGAAGCCAGGGCGCAACTGGCAAATCTCTACCCACAGGGCATATCCGAGGCCACTCTCACTCAGGCCTATGCTGAACTGCAAACCCTCATCGACCAAAAGATGCTCTATTCACCCGACTTTATCGATGACAAGACCGCTGAAAAGCTACATCCTCGCTCCGGCTTGAAAGCCCTTTGCCTTCATGTGAGCCATAGTTGTAACCTGCGGTGCGATTATTGCTTTGCCCACCAGGGGGATTATGCAGGTACGGGTATACATGGAACCGTCCCCTGTCTCATGAGCCCCGAGGTAGCCTTTAAAGCAGTGGATTTTCTAATGGAAAACGCGGGGCGGGAAAATGTTGAGATCGACTTTTTCGGCGGCGAACCGCTGCTCAATTTTGAAGTGGTCAAAGAAACAGTGGCTTATGGGAAAAGGCTGGCCAAAATCCACAACCGGAACCTCTATTTTACCCTGACCACCAACGGCACCCTGCTGGACGAGGAGAAAATCACCTTTCTCAACAACGAGATGCATAACGTTGTCATCAGTATTGACGGCAGAAAAAAAGTACACGACCGCTTCCGGTATGACGTGGCAAAAAAAGGCAGCTACGACCGGATCCTGCCACCCGCCGTTAAACTGGTGCGGGAACGGGAGAAAAACCCGCCCCAGCGCCGGGATTACTTTATCCGTGGCACCTTTACCACAGAAACCCTGGATTTTACCGAGGATGTTCTCCACTTGGCCGGCCTGGGGTTTAAACGGATCTCCCTTGAACCGGTCACCGGTAGCGGCGCCGGGTACCATATCGGCAAAGAGCACTTGCCGGCGGTCCTTAACGAATACGATAACCTGGCGCGCGTCATCGCCGCCCCGGATCCGGCCAAACCCGATTTTAGTTTTTACCATTTTCAGTTGAATCTTTACGAAGGACCCTGCATTTACAAACGGATAACCGCCTGCGGCGCCGGTTTTGAATATTTTGCCGTCTCCCCGGAAGGGGATTTGTACCCCTGCCATCAATTCGTCGGTCTTCCACAGTTTAAAGCCGGAAACATCTGGGAAGGCATTCACGACCCGCGCCTTGTTGAGACTTTTAAAAACATCAATGTTTTAACGAAAACGGCCTGTAAAAACTGTTGGGCTAAGTTTTTCTGCTCCGGGGGGTGTCACGCCGATTCCTACTTCACCAATAACGACCTGGCGACACCGAATGAAATCACCTGTATCATGCAGAGGAAACGGATCGAGTGTGCGCTTGGCCTTGAGGTGGCACGCAGGATAAAAGAGCAGGAGGATTCTGCATAACCGCTTTTCCGCTACCCACAGGCGGCCACAGAATCCTCCTGTACGGAATGAAATCTTTCCGCGCGCGCCCTCACAGAATAACTCTTTAAGTCCGGTTAACCCCGGTTAGACTCGTTTAAGTCAGAAGGGCGCCCCCGTCAACCACAATGGTCTCGCCGGTGATATAGTCCGCATCCGCCGAAGCCAAAAACGCAACCACACCGGCAATATCCCCGGGTTTTCCCACCCGCCGCAGGGGAATCCTCTTCGCAAACTCCTCCATGCTGACATCCGCTTCCGCCACTCCTTCGGTGTAAATAGCCCCCGGCGCCACGGCATTCACTGTGATGTTGTGCGGGGCCAACTCCAGAGCAAGGCTCTTGGTGAACATCACCACCCCGCCTTTGCTGGCGTCATAGGCGGCCAGTCCCACCATGGAGGGGCGAAAGGCGTCGATGGAGGCGATATTAATAATCCGGCCTCCCCGGCCCTGCGCGACCATCTGCAATGCCGCCGCCTTGGCGATAAGGATCAACCCTTTCAGGTTAACCCGGTAAACCTGATCCAGTAATTCGGGGGCCATCTCCAAGACCGGCGCCTGCGGAAAGATTCCGGCATTATTAACCAGGATATCCAGACCCCCAAAAACCTCCACACAACGGGCGACCACTTTCTCACCGGTCTCTTCAGCGCCCACGTCAGCCGGGTAAACCTCCACCCGGCCGGGTCCGGCCAGTTTCTCTGCAGCGGCCCGCGCCGCTTCTTCGTTCAGATCAACCAAAAGTACCCCGGCCCCTTCCTGGACAAAGCGGTGTACAATACCAAACCCTATCCCCAATGCTCCACCGGTCACGATAACCGCTTTTCCTTTCATTCTGCCCGTCATCTTCATCCTCCCTTAAATATGTATTTCCCCTCTCAAGCTTATATCCGCAGATATTCCGGGATCAATTACTGTAAATACTTTTATAATACTCCATACACCCCGCACAATTTCCAGGTAGCCATGGTTCTCTTTCCCGGCAACCGGTTTCCTTTCACGTTTTTCTTCTTACAGCTCCCTGATTCGCTTTATCCGCTCCGGTGTCGGGGGATGAGTCGAAAAAAGTTGCAAGAAGGCTGGATCTTCCTTTCCTCCGGTCTGTTCCAGAATCCGTTCCCAGAAATTCAGGATCTCTTCCCGCGCAAAGCCGGCTTTTTCCATAAAATAAGCACCATAACGGTCGGCTTCATACTCCTCCTCCCTGCTGTAACCCAACTGCGTCAGGTTTATGGCTATTGTCCCGATCTTGCTCAGCTCTTCCCTCGCTTCACTCTTTTTCAGGATTAACTGTAATAAAAAAGCCATGCCGACCTGCCGTTTAATACGGCTCATGCCGTGTTTCCGGTCCACATGGGCGATTTCGTGGGCCAGCACTCCGGCGATCTCCCCGTCACTTTCGACGAATGACAAAAGCCCAGTATGGACAAAAATATACCCTCCCGGCAGGGCAAAAGCATTAACCGTTTCATTGTCAATCACAGTCAGGGTAAATCGCAGTTCCTCTTTTCGCGTACAGACGTTAACCAACCGTCTGAAGATGGATTGCAAACGTTCCTCCTCCGCAGCGGGAAGTTTCACCACATTCATTTTGGTGATGATCTCTTGATAAGCGCTATGGCCAATCTCCTTTTCTAAGGCCAGTTCCAGACTGTCGAAGAAACCCGCATATGTTATTGAGCTGACCAGTAATAATGCCAATAATGGGAAGATCAGACAACGCAAGGGCTTTTGCATATTCCCACCTCCAACCCCTGTTTCTGCCGCCCGTCTCCCGCGTGCACCCGCTTAATCCGCCGCCTTCACGCATAGGAATTAGGTCCGAGCAAAAATATTATACTTTTTATTGGTAAATTTTATTATACCATGACATAAAATCGGTGAAAAGAAAAACCTCCCAAAAACAAGAAAGGCGAAAGGTCTATTAATGGAGGTTTCCGAAGCTTTTAGCTGGAGGCCAAGGCCCTGATGACGCAAAGAGCTTCCCGCAAAGGGGAAGCTCTTTTTGAGACGACAACCGGCCAACCTTAATCAATCCGCATGAAAAATATTACACCTTACTCAAGATCCTTAATACTGATATAAGCCAATGTTTGGTTTAACAATTGATAGGCGATTTCGCCGAAGGTAATCGGCCCCATTACTTCGCCGGTCTTTTTCCCGGCAAGCTCGGAGTAGACATAGTTTAGTATGCAATTACAGGAGAAAAAGATCCGGGCGGTTTCGTCCTGGGGGAGTTGTTTCATAAAAGCGGTTATATAGTCATCAATGGGAGCGGCAATTTTGTACTCAATCCCCTTAAAAACAGGAGCATAGAAGGTAACATACTTTTGTTGCTGGTCGATCCCCCGAAAACTGGTGTTGATCATCGCACCGCAATAGTCGGCAACCAAAGGCAAGCGGGTATCAATCTTTTTTGCCGTCAGATAGTCGGCGAAATTCATTTTTTCCCCATTAATCTCAGCTTCCGTCGCTTTGAAGCCGTCGGCCGGAAAGGTAATGGTATCGCCTTTTCCCTGGGTGAAGATATTAATAATATCAAGGTCGGCATATTTGGTTGCAGGTAATTCAATATGCATAACAATGGCGCCGTCTTCAAGGATTTCGGCTTTTTCGCCACATGCAATCTTTGGTTTTTGCTCAGCCAATTCATCCAAGTGAACCCCGGAAATCCACCCGATTAACTGGCTGGTGGCAAAGTTTGGATAATGAGGGGCATTTAGTGCAAAAGCCAGATGGGTGGGGCTAAAGGCCGGAATAATAATTACACTGAAGCCGTTGCGCGGCGCGTCGTTATAAACATTGGCAACGGACTCGGCTGTGTATTTTTTAATTTTAATGTCACTGATATAGGAAGGTAATTCGGTAACAAACAATTGATCTCTTGTTTCTAAACCACCCTCCTCAGCCATGAAATAGGGAATGGTTCCGGCGATCCATTCTCCTGCCGGAAGCTGGCGGAGCAGGTTTTCATCCCCGGCTAAAAGCAGTTTTTTACCTTGTTTGATCTTTTCGATTACCTCATTTACATTAAATAAGACTTTCATCTTTATCCCTCGCTCTTGATTATTCTTTGGAGATCCTTTTGGGCAGATGGCAAATTCTCGAACCGTGCAAACAGCTTTTTAATCTCTTCAACGGAGTTCTTGATGGCGTCAGGTGTTGAATCGGTTTTGACTTTAAGACGAAGTCGTGATAAGAGAATTTTGAGAGCTAAAAATTCAAACTCAAGATCAAGATCTTTAAGTATTAAATCTTCCCAGGTTTGGTCGGCAATTTTTGATAAGTCCATTGTAAACCCCCTTTTTTTCTGAAGCTGTTTTTCTGATCGCTAGCACCATCTGCATCATAATTCGGTTAAACTATCTAATTCCTTTATACTCAAGTTTGCAGCAAAACCGGGATTTAAGTGCCACTAAAAATAAAAGCCCCGTTACGTGAGGGAACGAAGATACGGGAGGAGGAAGACACGGGGTTCGAGGCCCGGATGGCGCAAAAATCCCCCCAAGGATGGGGGGTTTTTTCTTGAAGTGAAATATCAAGATGGTGCGCCATCAGGGCAAAGAGTCCATAAAGACTCTTTGCCCGAACCCCGTCTTCAGGAGGAAGACACGGGGTTCGAGGCCCGGATGGCGCAAAAATCCCCCAAGGATGGGGGGATTTTTCTTGAAGTGAAATATTAAGATGGTGCGCCATCAGTGACTCGAACCCCGGACCCGCTGATTAAGAGTCAGCTGCTCTACCAACTGAGCTAATGGCGCGGATATGGTGGCGGTGACTGGATTCGAACCAGTGACACTACGGGTATGAACCGTATGCTCTGACCAACTGAGCTACACCGCCACATAGCCTCTATTATTATAATATATCTTTATCTCTTACGCAAGAGGTTTTTCTTGTCGTATCTGTATTTTGCCTGTTTACTGGAATCTCCCGGCACTATATCTTGCCTTACCCCCGGAAATGGGAAAAACTGCCTTTCCCTCTCCGTTTGCTTTCCCAGCTTTTCCTCAACGCCGCCTGCCGTTCATCCGAGTCTCTTAAAAACTTACTCAGCTTGTCCTCAAAACTCTGCCGGCTTTGACGCCCAGTCGAACCGGTTTGCGCCTGGCGAATGGAGAGTCCGATTTTCCCGTCTTTAATGCTGAGAATCTTCACCCGCACCGACTCATTCATTTTCAAGAACTCATTTATATCTTTAACATAAACATCCGCTACTTCGGAGATATGGACCAAACCCGTGGTCCCAGGAGCAAGTTCAACAAAAGCGCCAAAATTGGTGATTCCGGTAACTTTTCCTTCCACAATCTGGCCGGCGGTAAAAGACATTCGACTATTATTCCTCCTCGGTTTTTTATCCTTCTCAATGTTATAGTTTATTATAGCTTAGGTCAAAATGTGTTGTCAAGCTGTAAGAAAAATACTCCCCGCTCTTAGTTTTTTTCTTCTGCGGGTTCCTCTTCTTTTATCAACCCGAGCTTGTAGGCTTCTTTTTCCAAAAAATCCTCTTCATACCAACGATCTCTTTCCGCCTGTAACTCCCGGATAAGTTCGCCCTTCTCTTCCAGCCTCTTTTTTTCTTCCGCCAGCCGGTAATTATTGACCACCAGGCCAAAAATACCGAGCCCCAAATGATAAAGGATAGAAAGGGTAATAAAAAGCACCAGCCAGGAAAAGGGCTTGAACCTGAACTTATACCGTACCCGGCGTTTCTTTACGGCCTGTCGGGGTTTCATGGGAGCCTCCTGCGTTTTCTGTTCTTACATAGCATAGTCTTTTAATAGACCTCTAGGTAAGCATTCGACAAAGCCGGAAAAGATCCCTTTTTATTCTCTCTGGAGTAGGAGCATTACTGCTCTGCGGAAAAGTTTACGGTAGATAATCACTCCTGCCCCCAGACTGAGCCAGACGTATAAACGGATTTCTCCCCAGTTGGCAAAGAAAATGACCGGCGCCAGAAAAAACAGGGAAACCGGCCAAAAAACAAAGTCAAGTATCTGGTTTTGCCGGCCTTTCTTGAAAACACGGAAACAATCGGCCAAGAAACCCCAACCGGTACCGGCCAGCATAAGAAGGACTATGGTGCTCAATTGCCAATCAATTTTTTCCATTCTTCTTCCCGGGATCATTCTATAGGGGTTTTGCCGGAAATATGACTGTAAGACGCGGGGGTTTTCTCCGCTTTATGAAGGATAGCGCCGGGGAAAATGACGGATTACCCAAATGATGAATAAAAACCAAAGACCCAATGTGATCAGCACCAGAGTATGAAAGAGCCTGCGCGAACCGGCGGCAGACCGGAGACTCTCCTCTGTCTGTTCACGGGCGGCAGGGGCTAAAACCGAACCGATCCTTCGCAAATAATTCCTGGTCTCCTTGTACTTGGGGCGGACTCTTTCCAGGTCCACATTGGTAAGACCGGCATTATACGCCTCAATGGCCGCGCCGGTCTCTCCCTGAAAATAGATGATCAGGTCCCGCAATAACTGCATGCCGGTTCTGATATTAGCCTCCACAGCATAAATACAATCGTTGCCGTGGTTCGCACCCGGAGCATGCCGGCCGTTACAGGCGGATTTAGGGTTATAGTGCCGCCAAACCAAAGGGGTGACCTGCATCAAACCGCAGGCGCCCTTGGGCGACCGGGCATGAGTATTAAACCCGCTCTCCACCTGGATCATAGCTAAAACCAAATGGGGGTTGAGATCAAAGCGTACGGCATATTTATGTACAATCGCCACGACTTCTTGGGAAAGATCGCTTTGAACCTCCACAGAGTGGAAAAAATTCCCCAAGACCGTTTCCAGTCGCCGCGCCTCCCGGGTGCTGTTGTAATAGAGGGTGATGGCCGCCGCGGTAAAAACCGCCAGGAAAAGCAGGTACGCATAGAGAAGTTTCATGCGCGTACGCCCTTGGGAAGCGCAGGCCTGTTCCGGCGGAGCAGGGGAAAAAATATCAATCACCAAGAGAAGCGGGCTAAACACCAGGAGAAAGAGGGCGGAAAAGAACCTCCGCAGCAGAATTCTTCCAAAAGAGAAGATTTCCCGCTGAAAAGAGGATAAGACGGCCCGTTTCATTTATCCACCCCCAACAGGGCAAGATCGTGCCCTTGTCTTCCGGCGCCGCCGACGGTCAGGAAGTCATCTTGCGGTGGCGAAGCGCAGCCCCGACAAACCGCTGGAAAAGGGGGTGCGGGCGGTGCGGGCGGGACTTGAACTCCGGATGGAATTGGGTTGCAACAAACCAGGGGTGATCCGGTAATTCAATAATCTCCACCAGATCCCTGCCGGTATAAACCCCGCTGACCACCAAACCGCCCCGTTCCAACTCGCCCAATAACCTGTTATTGACTTTACAACGATGCCGGTGGCGCTCTCTAATCATCTCCTGTTGATAAGCCTCGTAGGCTATGGTCCCTTTGCGCAGTTTTATAGAACAGAGTCCCAGGCGCATGGTCCCGCCTTTCTTTGTTTCCTGCGTTTGTTCGGGCAATAAATTGATGACCGGGTAAGGCGCCTCCGGAGCAAACTCCGAAAAATTGGCCCCCGTCATCCGGCAGACATTACGGGCAAATTCAATAACCGCGCATTGCATTCCCAAGCAAATCCCCAGAAAAGGCCGGTTGTTTTCTCTGGCGTAACGGATGGCGGCTATTTTCCCCTCAATCCCGCGGCTGCCAAAACCGCTTGGCACCAAAATCCCGTTAACCCCTTGGAAAACCTCCGCCGCCGCCCGGTCGTTCTTCTCCAGGATCTCCGCGTCCACCCAACGCAGGTCAATCCCTGCACGGTGGGCGACTCCCGCGTGTTTTAACGCCTCCACCACGCTGATATAAGCATCCGGAAGGGTGACATACTTGCCGACCAAGGCGATGGTCACTGTCTGTTCGGGGTTTTTTATCCGCTCCACAAACTCCCGCCAGTCGGTGAGGTCCCTTTGGCCGTACCGCAAACCCAAGCGGGAAAGGAGGATCTCATCAAGGCCGGACGCTTCCAGACAAAGCGGCACCTCGTAAATGGTATCCACATCCTGATTGGGGATGACGGCATCCGGATGAATATCACAGAACAGGGCGATCTTCTCCTTTAAGTCGTCGGGAATCGCCTGCTGGGAACGGCAGACAATAACATCGGGCTGAATACCAATGCTCCGCAGTTCTTTCACACTATGCTGAGTAGGTTTGGTCTTAAGCTCCGCCGCGGCGGAAAGGAAAGGAAGGAGCGTAACATGGATATACATTACCTCGTCGCGGCCGATATCAGTCTTAAACTGCCGGATCGCCTCGAGAAAAGGCAGGCTTTCAATATCACCCACCGTCCCCCCCACTTCGGCAATGACCACATCGGCCCCGGAGATCTCGGCAACTTTGGTGATCCGGTCTTTAATCTCATTGGTAATATGCGGAATAACCTGGACGGTGGCGCCCAAATACTCTCCCTGTCTTTCTTTATTAATGACCGCCCAGTAGATTTTCCCTGTGGTTATACTGTTGTCTCCCGTCAGGTTTTCATCAATAAAACGTTCGTAATGCCCAAGGTCCAGATCGGTCTCTGCTCCGTCGTCGGTGACAAAAACCTCCCCATGTTGGTAGGGGCTCATCGTGCCGGGGTCCACATTAATATAGGGGTCGAGTTTTAAAATGGAAACTTTTATCCCCCTGCTCTTTAAAAGCCGCCCGATGGAAGCGGCGGTAATTCCTTTGCCCAGGGACGATACGACTCCGCCGGTGATAAAGATATATTTGGCCACAAGAGTCCCTCCCGCATCAAAATGTCTGTCTCTATTCGGATCCCGTATTTACTGTACTCTTTGCGTCGTATTTCTCCAATAAACCTAGGAAAAACCGCATGGTAAAAAACTGCAAAAACCCGCCGTAAATCATAACAAGCAGGGGAAGGAGGAAAGAGCACAAAAGACCAATCAGAAAGAGGATAAGCAAGGCAAGAAAAGTCAGTGGCCCGTTGACAAAGGCTAAGAGGAAAGCCTTTTTAAACACTTTTTTTATGGTGTTTTCCTGCAGAACGATGAGGGGCGGGAGATAAAACCCTGCCAGGATCAGGAAGATTAATAAATACAGGTTGAAAATACCAACAATTTTGGTGAAAAAGGGCGCCAGCAAGAAAAAGCAGATCATGATGTTCATTATTAAAAGCGAAAACGCTACCCCGTAGAGGAGATAAACCCCCACTGTCTGCCGGTAATTCCGGCGCAGGTCTTTCCAAAAACCCCTCAGGTTGCCCCAGCCCTCAAAGGCCTTATAGGCCTGGGAGAGCAGGGTGGAATTTACCGGAGCGATGACCAGGGCGGTGTAAAAAATAAGAATTAAGACGAAAGGCAAGTTAAAAACATCTAACAGGTTTGCTCCTGTCTCCATTGCAACCTGGAGGGTGAGACCTATAAAGATGACAGGCGGCGCTACGACCAACACCCAAAGGACACTGGATAAAAGCGTATATCC
Source organism: Bacillota bacterium (assembly GCA_012735195.1). Taxonomy (GTDB): domain Bacteria; phylum Bacillota; class UBA4882; order UBA10575; family UBA10575; genus JAAYGG01. The sequence goes on along the minus strand of JAAYIC010000026.1, from coordinate 9,540 downwards.
GATGTTGTTGTAGGCGTCGACCACCGCCTCTTTTAAAACAACAAACACATTGGACGAAAAGCGGCGCTCCTCCTCTGCCAAGGGAAGACCCTCCTCACATTTTTTCCGGAGCCGTAATCCCCAACAACCCCAACCCGTTACGCACTACTGTCCCCACGGTAAAAGCCAGGGAAAGCCGGATATGCGTAAGCCGCTCATCTTCGCTGAGGAAACGCTTCCGGTTGTAATAAGAATGGAACAAGGTTGCCAACTCCAAAAGATAGGCGGTCAGGCGGTGCGGTTCCCGCTCCCCGGCGGCCAGGGCGATGGTTTCCGGGAAAAAGGCCACCTTTTCCAGGATCTCCTCTTCATCATCTTCCCAAACCGCCTCGTTGATCGCCACGGGATCCGGCCGGAACTCCCGGTCGAGCTGCCGGAAGAGGCTGGCAATCCGGGCGTGGGCATATTGCACATAAAACACGGGATTTTCCGCGGTCTCCTCTTTGGCCAGATCAAGGTCAAAATCCAGGTGACTTTCGGGGCTGCGCATCAAGAAATACCACCGTGCGGCATCATTCCCCACTTCATCGAGGAGGTCGCGCATGGTGATAAATTCGCCCCGCCTTTTTGACATTTTATAGGGTTTACCCTCTTTTATCAGGTTGATCTGTTGGGCGATCAATATCTCCAGTTTTTCCCGGCCAAACCCCAACGCCTCCAGGGCCGCTTTCATCCGGGCAATATAACCGTGGTGATCCGGCCCCCAGATATTGATGAGGTGCGTAAACCCGCGGGCCAATTTATCCAGGTGATAGGCGATGTCCGCCGTAAAATAGGTGGTTCTTCCGTCGGCCGTCCTAATCACCCGGTCCTTTTCATCGCCAAAAGCGGTGGCCCAGAACCACAAGGCCCCGTCTTTCTCATATAATAAATTGTTCTTTTCCATCCGCTGAACAACGGCGTCAACCGCCCCGCTTTCGTGGAGGGCGCGTTCGGAGAACCAACGGTCGTAAAAAATCCCGTAATCCTCCAGATCTTGCCGCTGGCTCTCGAGGATCCGCCGGCAACCCCATTCCCGGAAGAAGGCGATCCTCTCCTCCTTTGGCAACTCCAAAAGGCTGCGGCCTTTCTCCGCCAAGAGTTCACGGGCTAAATCAATGAGGTATTCCCCCTGGTAACCGTGGTCGGGGAAGACAACCTCTTCCCCCAGGAGTTCCCGGTAACGGGCTTCCAATGACTCGCCAAGAACCGTTACCTGAACCCCGTAATCATTCACATAGTACTCTTTCTCAACTTCCGCCCCGCAAAAGGCGAAAAGGCGGGCCAGGCTGTCTCCCAAAGCCCCCGCCCGGGCATTCACCACATTCATCGGGCCTACCGGGTTGGCGCTGATAAATTCCAGCTGGATCTTCTCCCCCTTTAAATCGTCGATGCGGCCATAGTCATCCGGTGCTTCGGCCAGATTTAAGAGGACTTCCTTCAGCCATAACTGGGTCAGGCGGAAGTTTAAAAAACCAGGCCCGGCGGTTTCCACCCCTGCCAGATACGGGTGGGCGGGCAGGCGTTCCCGTAAAATCTCCGCAACTTCCCGCGGCGTACGGCCGGACTGTCCTTCTTCACGCGCCCGTGCGGCCAATTGGAAGGCGATATTCGAAGCAAAATTGCCATGGGCCCGTTCCTTCGGCACTTCAAGCATAATCTCGTCGCGCGCGCCCGGCTTTGGCAGCAACCCCTCGTGAAAGGCTTTCTCCCATGCCTGATGAATCAGGTGTTGTAGTTTTTTCTTAACTTTACGAACAACCGGCTGGCTCACAGCGTCCCTCCTGTCCGGCCCGGTATTTTCCACCCGTTCTTACCTTGGATTTACCGAAAAAAAGGCCACTTAAAAGTGACCTTTAACTCAGGATACCTTTTGCTCCTTAGCGGGGGTTTTCCCGTGTCCCCCAGTGCCGGCCTCGGCGGTTTCCTTTTCCGCTTTGGCCTTCTTTTTATATTCGGGTTTTCGGTGGTCGGTAACGTAAAATCCAGGCCCTTTAAAGATTATATTGGGGTTTACACTAATCAAGCGCTGGACGGTTCCGCCGCAATGCGGGCAAGCCGTTAAGGGCGGTTCTGTTATCCTTTGGAAATGCTCAAATTTCCCACATTTGCCACATGTATAGTCATATGTTGGCATGCCGCATCTCCTCTTTTGCTCTTCGTTCTTTCCATAAATAATAATATAAAGCAAAGGCCTGGGGTTGTCAAGCCGGTTAATAAAAAACGTACCTGACCCCGCCAAACAGAGGGACAGGTACGCTGTTGCTCTTGTTTTCCCCCATGCTTCCGGGAGATCCTGCAGTTCAACAGGGAAGAGGCGTTTTCGGGATTAGAAGTTTCTTCCCGGGCAGCACCTCAGCACCGGGCCCGCTCAGGTCATTGGCCCGGCAAAGGGCGTCCACTGTCGTCTGGTACCGCCGGGCAATGCTCCAGAGCGTATCCCCCGGCTGGATCAGGTAAAAAAGCATCCCGGTTCGCGGTTTTTCCGGTACAGGCACAAGGGCGCAATCACGTACCAGCGACAGAGTCCGTTCCTCGCTGACTGCCGCCCGGGCCCTGAGCGCCAGGTTGACCTTGATTGTCCGTTCGTCAATGAGTTCCGCGGTGATCCCCCGTTCTTCCAAAGTAACCCTGGCCGCCATCCCCGGCGCCACCCCGGGCATCTCGAGAAATTCAGCAAATTTTATTGTACCGGCAGGTTCATCCTCCCAGTTGACGGCGGCGATCTGCGGTGACGGGCGCTCCAGTTCATCAATCTCTCCGTGCTCTTCGGAATAAAGGATCGTCATCCCGCATTCACCCTCAAAAAAGACCCGGTCCGCCTCAACTTGGGCATCCACTGTTTGCGGCGGTGAATTATCCACCAGCAGAATACGGCCAACAGGCAAAGCGCCGGCCGGCAGCGAAAGGATCTTTTCCATCTGAAAATCTTTCTCTATTTCCCCCACGGTCTCTTCAATCTGGTACTCACCCCGGTCCACATCGATGATCCTTTCTTTCTCTGCTGTAACGTCCACCACCATCTCTCTCCGGCAGGGTTCCACCAGTTCCACCCGGGCCTCGAGTACCGCCTGGAGGTTACAGCTTTCCGCATGCGGGGATTGCATGGCAAAGGATTTCACCCGCACCTCCGTCCGGGCCGTCTGTTCCGGCAGGGCCCGCGGCTCTTCAAAGACGATTTGGAAAGGAACCGCCCCGCCGTTTTTCTCGTGCCAGCGGGCGACCTCCAGTTCGGTTTCTTCCCCGTCATCATCCCGGCCCACATATAAAAGGACGGTCTCAAGATGGCCGTCGACTTTTACCCGGCCGGGAGAGATCTCGGTTTTAGCCGCCACCGGTCTGACCCGGCAGTCAACCACCCTTGCCAAAGGTTCCCGGGGATGGGCCAGAGAAAACTGGTTGGAGAGTTCCCGGCGGCCTTCAAGAACAGCGATGACCTCTTCAACCACCACCCGTTCGGTAACGGTTTTTATCCCGTCTTCCACCGCCAGTTCGGTCACCACCGGTATCTGCCTTTCCTGCCGGGCCTGGAGGTTGATGGAGATTGCCCCTTTGTATCTGACCGTCCTTTCTGAGCCTGGTTCCAACTCGGACTTTATTATTTCCGCTTGCCAACCCCTGATATCCGCGGCTTCCGGCAGTTCGATCTCTGCGGTAAAGGGGATGCTCTTTTCGCCTTTCCAGACCGCGCCGTATTCCGCCACCCCCGCCTCCGTCTCTTTGGCCCGGTAAACCAGGTGCACCTCGATACGGCCGGAAAGCGCGAGCCACCCTTCTTCGGTCTTTTCTCCTGTTATTTCACTGAGGTACCCTCTGCAGATATGGACTTTTTCAATTTCTGGGTATTCATCTCCCAGCATAAGCTCGCTCTCGACCGTAATAACCCTGGGAGGTTCCGCCAAACTTTTTGCCGTCTTCAACTGCCCGTATTTGCAAGCAAGCAAAAATCTCCCTCCTTTGTCTCTGATGCCATCCCGGCGCCCCGCCCTTTGCAAGGGTCATGGTTGAGGATGGTCCTTGTTCCATAATTATGCGCCGGTCTCTTCTTTCATGACCGGGCTTGGGAAAGAACCAAAAAAAACTGGACTGCTTCTTTACTGAGCGCCCCCTCCAGCCCGTGAATACCGGTGAACAGGACCCCGCGCAGGTTTAACCGGTCCACACCGGAGAATATCTCCCGCAGCGTTTTCCGGTCGGCAATGAAGAACCTGTATTCCTCTTCCCCGTGACCCTTTTGCAACAGGAGCCAACCATCCGCCAGCCGCTGCCTCCGCCCGGGCTGGAATAAACGCAAGGACCTGCCAAATCCGGCCGGGACCAACCGCAGCTCGCCACCGGGCCCAATTTCTCTGCTGCGCAGGTCAAAGTGGAGAATCACCCGCGTGCACGGGTACCGGGCCAGCAGGTTTTTAACCTCCCGGCGCCATCCGCTGTCTACGGCGGAACCGGCCCGCGAACCCTTCTTAAGGAGCCACGGGCCTGCGTTTACCGAATAAAGAATACCGTCGGCCTCACCGGTCTTTGGCAACTTCTCCTGCCAATCACCGGCGGCCAACCACCAAAAAATCTCCCCCCTGCAGTTTTGGCGGAGCACCCGCAATTCTTTGCGGACTTTTCGGGGGATGCGACGGCCCGGTTGTATCCCCCCGGTGTTTCGTAAATCCGCCACAACACCGCCGGCCGCATCTTTCCCGGTCGCCGCCGGCGGTAACGATACTTTCAATAACCGTAGTTTAAAGGGGCCGTAGCCCTCTACACGCCACGGGCCGGTTCCGCCCGACGCAGATCCTTTGGTTTGGCCGGCCGGCGCCGCCATGCTTAATACCCGGGTACAGATAACTCCGTCCCCCGGCCGCAGCTCTTCTTCGGCCAGCCACAGCTCCCGCTTTTCCAATAAGAGCAATTCTCCGGGCAACAGCCGCTTAATCCGCCGCCGGCTGGCCGGATCTTTCCAGGCGCCGGAAGATACCCCGTAGCGGGCGGCCAATTCCGTAAGCGTCTCTCCTGCCGCCGGCCGATGGCAAAGACGGCTCCAGATCCCCGGCTCGCCCAGCATCCGCCAGGTCTTTGGACCGACGACCCCGTCGGCTGCCAGGTGAAAAGCGCGTTGAAAATTCTTCACCGCCTCCCTGGTTAAAAAGTCGTATCTCCCGTGGGGGCCGCCGGGGAAAAAGCCCATCCTGGCCAGGGTTTTCTGTAATTCCAGTACGTCCCGCCCTGCGGTTCCCAGGCGCAAATACCGCCGTCCCGGCGGTAACTCTGCCACAGGAACCAGGCTCAGCCCCATTTTTTACCCATCCCCTTTTTTGCGTCATCCTTTGTTTTTTGGCATTTTATAGCCTATGAAAAAACCGGGCTTTTGGTGCACGGCCGTAAAAAAGGTTACAGAATATAATAATCCCTTGACACCATAATGGATTTTTGGTTAAATTATGACCAATACACCAAAGGGGGTGCCTGCTGTGTCTTCCATCGTTTTTTACGATACCACTCTTCGCGACGGAGCACAGGGGGAAGGGGTTTTTTTCTCGCCTGAAGACAAGCTTCGCATCGCCGAAAAACTTGACGCCCTGGGGATTGACTATATAGAAGGGGGCTGGCCCGGCTCGAACCCCAAGGACATCGAGTTTTTTCAAAAAATAAAAGGCCACCGGTTTAAGCATGCCAAAATCACCGCCTTCGGGAGCACCCGGCGGGCCGACAATCCCCCGGAAAAAGACCGTACCCTACAAAACCTGCTGGAGACCCAGACCGAGGTCGTTACGATTTTTGGCAAGTCATGGATTCTTCACGTCCGGGAAGTCCTGCGGATTACGCCGGAGGAGAACTTACAGATCATCGAGGATTCTCTGGCTTTTTTGAAAAGCCGCGGAAAAAAAGTGATTTACGACGCGGAACACTTCTTTGACGGTTATAAGGATGATCCGGATTATGCCCTGGCAACACTGAAGGCCGCGATCCGCGGTGGCGCCGGGACCATAGTGCTTTGCGATACCAACGGCGGCATCCTGCCCCTGGAGTTTTTGGAGAACTTCCGCCGGGTGCAGGAAGAGATCCGGCATCCACTGGGGGTTCATATTCATAATGATTCCGGAATGGCGGATGCCATCTCCCTTATGGCAGTTCAGGAAGGAGCCGTCCAGGTCCAAGGGACCTTTAACGGCTATGGGGAGCGCTGCGGCAACGCCAACCTGAGTGTCTTAATCCCCAACCTCCTTTTGAAACTGGGGTATGATTCACCGGTACGCCCAAACCTTTCCCGGCTCACCAGCACTTCCCGGCTCATTTCGGAACTGACCAACCTCCAGCATAACGAACGCCAGCCCTATGTCGGCGGGTCGGCCTTTGCCCATAAAGCCGGCACCCACGCCGATGCCGTACATAAGAACCCGGCGACTCTGGAGCATATCTCTCCTGAGCTTGTCGGTAACCAGCGCCGCATCCTCCTCTCCGACCAGGCCGGGAGGAGCACCATTCTGTATAAGGCCGTTGATTTGATCCCGGATGTCACGAAAGATGACCCCAGGATCAAAAAACTGACAGAGGATTTAAAGCAACTGGAATACCTGGGCTATCAATTTGAAGCAGCGGAAGGCTCCTTTGAACTCCTGATCAAGAAGGCTTTTGCCCTTTATGGAAAGGTCTTTTCCTTAAACGGGTTCCGGATTATTGTCGAAAAGAACGGGGATGGGACGGCGCGTTCCGAGGCCACAATCAAGGTTTCTGTTGACGGGGTCGAGGAACACACCGCCGCGGACGGCGAAGGCCCGGTAAACGCCCTGGACATGGCCCTCAGAAAGGCCCTCCTCCGTTTCTTCCCGGAAATAAAAGAGTTTAAGCTTATTGACTACAAGGTCAGGGTCCTGGAGGAAACCAAGGGAACCGCCGCCAAAGTGCGGGTGCTGATTGAGACGACCGACGGCCATGAGCATTGGGGGACGGTCGGGGTCTCGGAAAACATCATTGAAGCCAGTTGGCAGGCTTTGGTGGACAGTATCGAGTATGGGATTTTAAAACGACAGCAAAAGCAACAACAGGGGAAATAGAGTATTCCTTTTTCCGCCCGCCTTCCCAAGCTCTGCCCGGGATGCAGGCGCCTGCGGCCCGGCCGCTGTTTACTGCGGAAATTCCTAAAAGATTTGCAGGCAAAAAACACGGAAGGATGCAAAAGAACCTTCCGTGTCTTTTTTCGATTTTTCGCCTGTTTTTCGCGGTCTACGGCAGACGCTCCAGGATTTCTTTGGCCGCCCGGTTATTCGGGTCAAGTTCCAGGACCTTTTCGAACTCTCTTTTTGCCTCCGGGATCCGTTGCTGCCGGTAATAGACCACGCCCAAATTATAATGGAAACTGGGCCAGCTGTCGTCCAAAGCAATCCCCCGGCGGTAATCGGCCTCTGCCGCTGCCAGATCTCCCTTTTCATAGTTTTGGTTTCCCCGGCGAAAATAAGACCAAAGCAAGTACTCTTTGGTCAGGGGATGATCCGGTTTCCGCGCATAGCTTACTTCCAATGCGGAAACGGCCTCTTCCAGGTCGCCCCGGGACAACGCCAGCCTGCCTTCTTCCAATGGCCGGTACCAATCGATTTTCGGGGGCGTCAAAGCAAGAATCAACAATAAAAGTGTGAGGCCAAGGGCCACTCCCCGCCAGAGCCACCGGGAGGGCAATTCATCTTTTTTTCCTAAACCCACGGCCGCCCCGCCGGCAAGCCCGCCCAAAAAACCGCCCAGGTGCCCCAGGTAGTCAATACCCGGTATTATGAAACCTAGGAGAAGATTAATCCCCAGGACGACCCAGAGGCTGCTCCCAAAGAACCTCCGGGCGGTCGCCGGTTTCCGCAAGCTGAAATAGATTAAAGCACCCAGGAGCCCGAAAAGCGCCCCCGACGCCCCCACCGAAATAATCTCCGGCCGGAAGATCGTGCCCAAGGCCGAACCCAGCAGTCCGGAGAGGAAATAGAGAAAAACAAAGCGAACTTTACCAAAAAGTCTTTCCACCACACGTCCCAGCTGATAGAGGGCAAAGGAATTGATGAGGAAATGGGCAAAACCGGCATGGAGAAAAAGCGGGGTCAGGAGACGCCAGTATTCTCCCATCCAGATCCGGGGGTTGTATTTGGCGCCCATCCGGAGCAAAACCTCTTGCGACCCGGTTTTGTCCAGCCAAAAGCTGACCGCAAAGAAAAATAAGTTGAGGAGCAGGATGAGATAGGTCAAAAAAGCCGGCGGATAGAATTCAACCTCTTCCTGGGCGGGTTCTGCCGCCCGGGGTGGCGAGAAAACCAGGGAAAGAAGGCGGTCCTCCACCCCCCACCGGGGGTGGGGTTTTAACATTTTCACCCCGGTATCCGTACCGGCCCAGATCGCCTCGACCCAAGGCAATTCGGAAAGGTAGGAGAAAGCCTTGGCTTCCCCGGTTAAAAGAATACCCACAGAAAAGGGAAAGCCCTCCTTGCGGTAGGGCAAGACCTGTTCCCCGATGAACTGCCGCCAACGCTCCACCGGTTCTTCTCCCCGCCCAATAACGAAAACCCGGAGGAGAAGAGGTTCCTCCCGGAGAAAAACGAGGAATCCGTCGCCGGAGAACCGGTGTTGATAACCCAGAGCAGAAAGTCTGGTAACTAAAGATGAGAACGGCAAAACGTCACCCTCCCCTACTCTGGGTGATTCGTTAATAAAGAGTAGTTTCCCTTTTTTCATGGCAAAAAAGGAGATGTTGTGAAAAAGGCGAATATAAATAAATATAGTTATAATCTCTAGGCAACGGGTGGACACGGGGAAGCTGTCACAAAGAGTCACCCGTTCCTTAATTATAGGAAAGGATGACGTGTAATGATCCGGTATCTTCTTTTTGATTTGGATGGAACCCTGCTTCCGGTAGAGACCGACTTCTTTTTTTATCACTACCTGTCGGCATTACGGCCGAATTTTTCCCATCTGATTCCGCCGGAAAAATTTAACCGGCATTTACTAGGCAGTACCAAAAAGATGGTGAGCGACACGGAACCGTCCCTTACCAACGAGGAGGTTTTTTGGCGCGATTTCTCCGCCCGGACCGGTCGCCCCCGCGCTGAACTGGAACCGGTCTTTCGGCAATTTTACGAAACTCAATTTCCCGCTCTGAAAAAGCATGTGGAGGCGGAACTTCCCGGACCGGCACGGGAAGTGTTAAAAAACGCATTGACCGCCGGCTTTTCCCTGGTCATAGCGACCAACGCCATTTTCCCGGAGATGGCCATCCGGGAGCGCCTCTCCTGGATCAACTGTCATGACTTGCCCTTTGCCTTTGTTACCACCTTCGAGAATATGCATTTTTGCAAGCCAAACCCCAAATACTACCAGGAGATCCTCGACATTTTGCAGGTTTCCCCCGGTGACTGCCTGATGATTGGGAATGATCCGGAAGAAGACCTGACAGCCGCTTTTTTGGGGATAAAAACCTGCCTGGTCACGGATTACCTGGTTCCGCGGGATAAACCCGCCCACCCGCCCAGCTATTCCTGCCGGTTAACGGAACTCCCCGGC
>JAAYIC010000108.1 GCA_012735195.1 Bacillota bacterium | reverse complement strand
TAACGCAGGTCTATAATCATCAGGCTTTGCCCCTTTTTACAGTCCTAAAAATACCCGGATCCGGAGCCACAAAAGCCGCAACCAACCGCTCCCCGGGTATGCCAGAGAAAAAAAGGCCAGCAAAGGGAAGAAGGCGGCCAGGCAGATCAACCAAATTTGCCAGGCCTTAATGGCGTTCCGGTACAAGAGGCTTACGCCCCTGGCATCCACCAGGACGGAACCGACTTTCAGCCTGACCAAAAAAGTACTGGCCATCCCTTTCCGGCCTTTCTCCAGGAAATCAATCATATGGGTATGGGTGCCCACAGCCACAATAAGGCTGGCCCCTTTCTCGTAAGCCAAAAGCAGGGCAATATCCTCGCTGGTCCCGGGGGCGGCAAAAACCACGCCTTCCTTTCCCAACCGTTGCAGGCGCTCCATCCCCGGCGCCCGTCCGTCCGGGTAGGCGTGGACTACCAACTCGGCCCCGCAAAGCAGGGCTTCATCGCTTACACTGTCCATATCCCCGATGATCAGGTCCGGGAGAAAACCCGTTTCCAACAGGGCATCGGCCCCGCCGTCCACGCCGACCAGGACCGGACGGACTTCCCGCAGGTAAGAGCCGATCGCCTGCAGGTCTTCCCGGTAGTTCTCGCCCCTTACCACCACCAAAACCTGTTTCTTCCGGAAATCGGTTCTGATCTCCGGCAGGGGAAGGGCGCCGAGGATGATATCCTTTTCCTTTAGGGCATACTCCAGGGTGTTGCGGACAAAATTCTCCAGCTCCGAACCGAGGTTCAGCCGGGCTTTTTCAACCAGCTCCTCCACCAGACTGCTGGTAAGAAACCGTCCTTCCCCCAAGAGCTGCCCGGCAAAAAAAATTCGGGCATCTCTAACCACAACCTCGCAGCCGTCGGGGAGGGCGGCAAAAGCTTCCTCCCCCACCCGGTCAAGAATGGGAATGCCTGCTGCCAGCAAAAGACCGGGGCCGGGGTTGGGATAACGGCCCGAAATCGAATCCCCGGCGTTAATTACCAACTGCGGTCTGCTTTTGATCAACATCTCCGCAGCGATCCGGTCGATATCCGGATGGTTGACAACCGCAATCTCGCCGGGTTTTAGCCTTTGGACGAGTTTTTTGGTTTTTCTATCTTTTCTGACGACAGAGCGGATTTCATTTTCCACTCCCGGTTCACCTGTTCCAATCAATCCTCTGTTGCCCTGCCCTTATCCGGTAAAAAACAGCGCGAACCCTGCGGACTCCACTCCCGCGACCCCTCTATCCACTGGTCCAGTCAAAAGGCCGGTACATGCCGTATGTACTAGTGCTTAAAATTCATTTTCCTTTCCAGCTGAATTCTATCGGCAATCTGGGCGATAAAACAAATATTCGTCGGTTTTCCTTTTTTCTCATCAACTGCGTAACCCATCAGTTCGTGAAGATCTTCGACTTTCGCCCTGTTCCAGGCGGTCTCGATGGCAAACCGCATCGCCCTTTCTACGCGTTGCCGGGTGGAATTGAACTGTTTGGCGATCTTGGGATAGAGTTTCCTTGTGGCCTCGTTGATCAGTGCCGGGTTTTTTATGCATAGGAGAATGGCCGCCCGCAGATAGGCATAGCCTTTATAATGCGGTGGAATTTGCAGCCTCTGCAGTATCCCGGAGACCTGCTTCTCCAACTCCACTTCATCCCGGATATACCCGGGGGGTTGTTCCTCCCCCCGCCCGCAGATTTCTTTGATCCGTTGGGCCAATATCTCCAGGGCAAAAGGTTTGACTATGAAGTAGTCCGCACCTAAAGCGATGGCTCTTTTTGTCATTTCCTCGTTGCAAAAGGCGGAAAAGACAATAATCCGCGGCTTTTTCGGCAACTCCCTCGTCTTTTCCAACACGGCAAAGCCGTCCAGCTTCGGCAGGATGATGTCGAGAAGCAAGGCGTCCAAATCGACGTTGCGTACCATCTCCAATGCGGCCGGGCCGTCATGGGCCACTGCCGCGACTTTCATTTCGCTCATCGATTCAAAAAACTCCTGCAGAACCCGGCAAAAACCTACATTGTCGTCGGCCAAGCCGATTCTAATCCTACCTCCGCCTGACAAAGCAACGCCTCCGTTCTGAGTCTTGACCATACATGATTAAAAAATTCGGGAATAAGCTGAAAAATCCTCTTTCCGCAGTTTATGAAGCCTTCTTTTCCCCGGTCCAAACCGTCTCCTCCATCTGCAGCATCCATTCGGCGAAAACACCGTACCCCCGGGTCGGGTCGTTCACAAAAACGTGGGTTACCGCACCGACCATCTTCCCATTTTGAATAATCGGGCTCCCGCTCATCCCTTGGACAATCCCGCCGGCTTCGGAGAGCAGGACCGGGTCGGTCACCCGGATTACCAGTCCTTTATCCCTGAGGGTCTTCTGCCGGTAAACCCGTTGAATCTCTATGGTAAACCGCCGGATCTCCCGTCCGGAAATAACGGTCATAATCTCCGCCGGCCCGGTAGTCACTTCAAAGGTGGTCGCCACCGGAATGGCCAATGGGTAATACGGGTTTTTCAGTTCACGGGTCAGAATGCCGAAGATCCCCAAATCCGTATTGGCTCGGATATCCCCGATCACGTCTTCCCGGCCACTGAAGATCCCGATCTTCTCCCCCGGCTCTCCCCGGTTTCCCTGGTTGATCCCGGTAATCCGGGCGGAGACGATCTTTCCCTGCCCCAAAGGAAGCGGACGGTTGCCAAACCCGAGGACCCGGTGGCCGAGCCCGCCAAAACGGCCGGTTTCCGGCCGGAAATAAGTAAGCGTTCCGACACCCGCCGCCGGGTCTTCCACATACAGGCCAAGGAGGTAAAGGGGTTTCTCCCCCGCTGCGCCCTCCTGCCGCCTCTTAACCGGTAAAACCGGGATCTTTCTCCTGGCGCCGTCACGAATAATCGTCAGGGTGAGGGGTTTATCCTTTGCTGCTAGGTTTTGGAGGAGAAAGTCAATCTCGTCGATGCGGCGCAGGGGGTGATCATCAATCGCCACAATCAGGTCGCCGGTTTTTAGCCCCGCCTCCCGGGCCGGCCAGGACTCCCTTCCCTCCTCATCCCGGACGGGAAAATGCCCGACCACCATCACCCCTTCCTCGGCGGACAAAACACCGATGGCGTGCCCCCCCGGTACAACCCGGGGCATTTCCACAAATTCCAGGTTGACCCGGCGGATTGGGACCCCCAAAAACCGCAAGTCCAGAAAAGAAACGCCCTCTTTTTCGGGGCGGACAGTAACGGCGCTGCAGTAACCGCTGATTCCCTTCTCCAGAACCTCGGCCCCGTTAAACCCAATGATCCCGTCAGGCCTCTTTGCCGGTAAATAAAAACTAAAAGGCCGCCGGAGAGTAAGGTGAAACTCCTCTCCCGGGGCAAGGCGCAGATCAGTGGGGAGCCGGTTTACCTCAAGGATCTGTGGGAGAATATAGTAACAGGCGCCTAAAAGAAAGAGCAGACATAGTAAGAGAACAACCCTGTTCTGTTTCCGGCGGGGGGGCATCGTTCATTCCTCCAATGTAGGCAAGTCTACTGCTTTTTATTGATAAATTCCCCGCTCAAACAGGTGTTTATACGATCTAAATATCAACCGGCCTGGAAGAAGAATTCTCGTTTACTCGCTAAGGAAGGATATTCATTAGCCTCCCCTTTACATAAATCACCTTCCGCGGCGGCTTACCGCCGAGTAACCCCTTAATGGTCTCCCGGCCGAGGGCGATCTCTCTTACCTCCTCTTCTTCCGCGTCCGCCGGGATCATTACCCGGTCTTTGATCTTACCATTCACCTGGATTGCGATCTCCACCGTCTCTTCGGCCGCCAATTCCTCATCCCAAACCGGCCAGGCCTGGTTATGCACGGAATACTCCCGTCCCAGGCGGGCCCAGAGTTCCTCCGCCAGGTGCGGACAGGCCGGGGCGAGGAGGAGGATAAAAGTCTCCACCGCTTCTGCCCAGGCCGGGGTCTGGTAGAGATCCTTTTTCACCTTGGCCATCAGGTTCGAGAGTTCCATTAATGCGGCGATATAAGTGTTAAAGGAGAAATCAGTCAGATCACCCGTGGCCTTTTTGATTGTCTGGTGAACCTTCCGGCGCAGGGTCTTGATGGATTCAGCCGGCGGTTCCTTCGACTCCCCGGAGCCGGGGACCGGCGCCAGGATCAGATCCCAGACCCGGTGCAGGAAGCGGTAGACCCCTTCGATCCCCTTACTGTCCCACGGACCGCCGAGTTCCCAACGCCAACCGAACATCAGATAGGCCCGGACGGTATCGGCCCCGTAACGCTCAACCAGTTCATCCGGGGCGATGACATTCCCCCGGGATTTACTCATCTTCTCGCTGTCTTCACCGAGGATTATGCCCTGGTTGCGCAGGGCGAGCATTGGTTCGTCGAAGTTTACCAACCCCAGATCCCGCAGGACTTTAGTGAAGAACCGGGTGTAGATCAGATGCATACAGGCGTGTTCCACACCGCCGGTGTACTGATCCACCGGCAGCCAGTAGGCGGCCTCTTCCGGGGCAAACGGGAGCGGCCCTTCATGATACGGGCTGAGGTACGCATACTGGTACCAGGAGGAACAGATAAAGGTGTCCATGGTGTCCGTCTCCCGCTCCGCCGGCCCGTGACAGGCGGGGCAGGTGGTATGCAAAAACTCCTTATGGTGTTTTAAGGGCGACTCGCCTGTCGGCAAAAACTCGGCGTCTTCCGGTAAAAGGACCGGCAAGTCTTCATAAGGAACCGGTACAATCCCGCAGGACGGGCAGTAAACAACCGGGATCGGGGCTCCCCAGTAACGCTGGCGGCTGATTAGCCAGTCCCGCAACCGGTAATTGACCGCCCGTTTCCCCTTGCCC
>JAAYIC010000047.1 GCA_012735195.1 Bacillota bacterium | reverse complement strand
GACACCACCGGGAGCAGGTCATCTCCGGAACAGTCACAACTGGGAGTAGTCGTCTCTTGATCGCCACCACCTGAAGTAGTCACCTCCTGAAACCGGCGGTAGTAATATAATCAAGTAGACCGGGGACGGGAGGGACGGCGATGGGTTTTTTCTTTCTCTTGCTGCTGGCGACAGCGATTAGCCTGGACGGTCTGGGCGTTGGTGTGACTTACGGTCTTAAAGGAACAATCATTCCCTGGCAGGCCCGGCTTTTGGTGGCACTGGTCTCCACCGTCACGGTGACACTGGCGTTTTTCTTCGGCGGCAGCCTGCATTGGCTCTTTCCGCCGGGGGTTGCGGTAACTCTGGGCCGGGTAATCTTGGTCCTTGTCGGAATCTGGCTCTTCTTCCAGGGCTGGCTGGCCGGGAAAAACAACGCCGACCCGGAGGGGGAGAATCTCCAGTTAGCCTCTTTGCCCCTGAAAAGCCTGGGAATTGTCATCTTAATCATGCGCCGGCCGGCTTCGGCGGATTTGGATTGTTCCGGAAGGATCAGTGTGGGGGAAGCGTTATTGCTTGGTCTGGCCCTCGCCACCGATGCTTTTGGGGCCGGTGCGGGCGCGGGCGCTGTCCGGAATTGGCCTTTTTACACCCCTTTGCTGGTGGGGCTTGGTAAATTTCTCTTTCTCAGTGCCGGATGGGCCCTTGGCCGGATTTGGGCAAAAAATCTCTTATTACCCTGGATAAACTACCTGCCCGGTTTATTACTGGTTCTTCTGGGCTTGACCGGTTTTTAAACGCGGTTAAAGGAGGAGATGGGTCTGGTTATCGGCGTCACCGGCGGCAGCGGCGCCGGGAAAACAACGGTGGTCTCGATCTTAAGCCAGCTGGGGATGGAACGGCTGGATGTCGACCGGGTCGGCCATAGATTCCTCCTTTCCGACAGCCCGGTTTTTGGGGAGCTGATTGCCGCTTTTGGCGAGGAATACCGGGAGGAGAACGGGATTGACCGGAAACGCCTGGGGCGGCTGGTTTTTTCTTCACCCGCCCACCGGCGGAAGCTGGAAGCGTTGGTCCACCCTTTGCTCAAAAAAGAGGTGGCCCGGGTTGTCCGGGCCGCCCGGAAAACCGGCAGGGATCTGGTGCTTGATCATCCCCTGCTTTTTGAGATGGAAATGGAGAACCTGGTTGACGAGGTATGGGCGGTGACTGTTCCCAGGGAACAGCAGGTGGCGCGGATTATGAACCGGGACAGGCTTACCCGGGAGGAAGCGGAGGCAAGAATTACCGCCCAGTTGCCCCCGGAGGAAAAAGCCGCCCGGGCCACGGTGGTAATTGTGAATTCCGGTTCCCTGGAGGAACTGGCGGCAACAGTCAAGAAGTTATGGGAGGAAAGGGTTAAAAACCGCGATCCCCGAAAACCGTAACTCGCCAGTCTGCAGCAGGAAGAGGATGATTTCGCCGAACCGGGGACCGGTGTGGCAAGATGTTAACGGGTATGCCGAATATTCCTCTTTGGAAAGCATAAAATGAATCTTGGCATATCCGGTTTGTCCATAGTACCCGAGGATATTGGGGGGCAGAGATGTTCTGTTTGTTGCTCAGCCGCCGGCTGGTAAGAAGAGCCGTAATCATCCTGCTTTTACTGGCCCTTATTTTTACCTACAAAGATCTGGGGCGCTTTTTTTTCCCCTTCCCATACCGGGAGATAATCGAGGAAAAAGCAGAAAATACCGGGGTTGATCCGCGGCTGGTGGCGGCTTTAATTTATGTGGAGAGTAAATTCAACCACTTGGCGGTCTCCAAAAAGGGGGCGACCGGGTTGATGCAGTTGATGCCGGAAACAGGGGAATGGGTCGCCCGGCAACAGGGGATGGATTTTGCCTATGACCACCTTTTTGAACCAAGGAAAAATTTGGAGCTGGGCATCTGGTACCTATCTTATCTCCACCGGGTTTTTGAGGGCGAGACGGTTTTGGCGCTGGCCGCCTATAATGCCGGCTGGCCCAAGGTCAGGCAGTGGCTGGATTCCGGCAGATGGCAGGGGAGTTACGGCGACCTGCATAAGATCCCTTATCCGGAGACCCGACAGTACGTCACCAGGGTTCTCCGCATTTACTATTGTTACCGGCACCTTTATCCGCCCACTTTCACCGCCGGGAGTCGCGGATACCCGCGGTCTCGCACGCACGCGTGACGGAACCAGGCCCTTTTGCAGCTTACCGCAACGTGTGGTCGTCTTGTAGGTCCCGTGCGCGCACGCGCGACGGACTCAATATGGTCAAGTCTACCGGCGCCCGCAGGAGGTGAAGACGGTGCTAAAAATTGGCTGGGTGGCGTTGGGCTGCCCCAAAAACCAGGTGGATACGGAGTTTTTAATCGGGCTGATGAAAGCGGCGGGCTATGAGTATACGACCAGGCCTGAAGAAGCGGATATACTGGCCATCAATACCTGCTGCTTTATTCAGCCGGCCACCGAGGAATCCCTGGACCGGATCGTCGAGTATGCCCGCTATAAAAAGGAAAACTGTCGCCTGCTTGTGGTCTTGGGCTGCCTGCCCCAGAGATACGGCAGGCAGCTGCAGAGCCTTCTGCCGGAGGTGGACCTCTGGTTGGGGACCGGCGGTTACTCCCGCCTGCCGGAATTGGTCGCCGCCGCTCTCGCCCGCGACCGGCAAGAAGGGAAGGAGCCCGGGTTTTTTCACGTGGAAGACCCGGGATGGCTCCCGGAACCCGGATTGGCGCGGGTGCTTTCCACCGCGCCCTATACGGCGTATGTGAAGATCGCCGAGGGCTGCGGGAATCATTGCCGGTATTGCGTCATCCCCGGGATCCGCGGGCCTTACCGCAGCCGGCCGCCGGAGGAGATCGAAAGGGAAGTGCGGGAACTTGTCGACCGCGGGGTAAAAGAGATTAACCTGGTGGCCCAGGATACAACCGCCTACGGCATTGACCGGGAAGGCCGTTCCGCTCTCCCGCAACTCTTATCCAGGCTGGACCGGATTGACGGCGACTTCTGGCTCCGGGTTTTGTACGCCTATCCCGACCGGGTCTCCGGCGAATTACTGGCTGTTTTTCGCGGGAGCGGGCACCTCTGCCCCTATCTGGACCTGCCGTTGCAACATATAAGCGGAAAAATCCTGAAAGCCATGGGCCGGCGTTCCACGCCCGAGAACATCTTCCGTTTGCTCGAGAGGATCCGGGAGACGGTACCGGAGATGGTACTGCGCACCACTTTCATTCTGGGGTATCCCGGGGAGACGGAGGAGGATTTTGCCGGACTGCTCAGTTTTTTGGAAGTGGCCCGTTTTGATTGGGTGGGCGCTTTTCCCTACTACCGGGAGGAGGGGACCCCGGCCGCCGCCTTGAAACCCCAGGTCCCCCCGGGAATACGGGAAAAGCGCCGGCAGAAGCTCCTGGCGAAACAGGAAGCGATTTCGGCAGAGAAGAACCGGGCCCTTAGTGGGAAGCGCCTTAAGGTTCTGGTAGAAAAGAAGACGGCCGGCGGGTGGGTGGGCCGTTCCTACCGGGAGGCGCCGGAGATTGACGGCCTGGTGCGGATAGCGCCAGCGGCTTTACTCGCGCGCGCACGCGCGGTTAAACCCGGGGATTTTCTCACCGTTGAAGTGACCGGCGCTGAAGCCTATGAGGTATACGCGCGCGTACCGGCGGCGCCGGCGAAGGATCCGGGGGTCCGGTCAGGAGCGGGACGGGGGGAAAAGGAATAAGGTGACAAAGGTGTAGAATGGCCGTAAAAAGAAAATTAAAGGGAGAGGAGAACCCGGCCGGAGTGTCGAAGTAGGGAGTAAATATCTTTGGTCTGGTGATAAAATGAACTTAGCAAACTTCTTTACGTGGTTAAGGATTATCTTGACACCGGTATTAGTCGGTTTTCTTTTTTTATCAATCCCGTATAAGCAGTATTTTGCCGCCGGTGTTTTTATTTTAGCCTGCCTCACCGACGGCCTGGACGGATATTTTGCCCGTATACGCCGGGAGGTTACGTCGTTTGGGAAATTTCTTGATCCCCTGGCGGATAAAATTCTGATCGGCGCCGCTTTAATCAGCCTTTGGCGTTTGCAAAAAGTCAACGGCTGGGTGGTTTTTTTGATCTTGAGCCGCGAGGTCTTTATCACGATCTTGCGGGTTTTCGCCTCCAAACGGGGAATTTCTGTGGCCGCCAGTATTTGGGGGAAGGTGAAGACGGTCACCCAGATCCCCGCGATCTTATGGCTCATCCTGGACTGGCCGGGGGCCACATTTCTCCTGGGGGTGGCGGTCTTTTTTACTCTGTATTCCGCCTTTGATTACATTATTAAATGGCGGCGGCTTTTGGCCGGAGAGAAACGGGTCCGGGTGCGCCAGGTCCCGCCAACCTGAAATCATAAGAAAAAGCTCTCCCGGTGCCGGTCAAGCCGGACCTGGTAATCCCCACCCGGAGGCAGGTATTCCCCGGTTACCGGGTTTAGACGGTAACTCTTCTTGATCTTTACCTCTTCGTCCCGCAGGAAAAATAAGGCGGCAATCAGCCGGTCCACCTCTTCCCTGGTATTATAGAAGCCAAAACTAACCCGGACCATACCTGGAAGATCCTGTTTCTTTCCAGCGGCGATCCGCTCTTCATAGGCGGCGATCTCTGCCGGAGAGAGCCGTAACAGGTGATGCACATAAGGCCGGGCGCAAAAACAGCCGTGACGGACGCCGATCCCCGCCTCATAGGCCAGGGCGGCGGCGACGAGACTGTGGGGTATTCCTTCCAGATTAAAGGCGATCACCCCCACCCGTGGCGTAATAAAGGGCGGGGGACCATAAAGACGGATCCCCGGCACCGTGGCCAGGCGGTTATAAGCATATTTGGTCAAGTTTTCTTCATATGTGGCCAGGGCGGGAAAATCATGTTCCTGCAGCCATTGTAAGGCTTTGGCCAGGGCAAAGGCGCCGATCAAATTGGGCGTACCGGCCTCTTCCCGTTCCGGAGGAGGGGCAAAAAGGATCCGGGTCTTCGAAACGGCCGCCACCGTACCGCCACCGGTTAACTCGGGAATACCTTCGGCAAAGACTTTTGCCGGACCCAGGAGCACGCCGGAGCCGAAAGGGGCGTATAGTTTGTGGCCGGAAAAGGCGATAAAGTCCGGCGCTTCACCGGAACGCAGGCGCAGTGGCCGGTGGGGTACGAGTTGCGCCGCATCCACCAGGAATGCGGCGCCGTAGTAGTGGGTCATTTCCGCGATGGTCCGCAGGGGGTTAATGACCCCGGTGACATTGGAGGCGCCGCAGAGCGTGACCAGGGCCACCCGGTTGTTTCTTAATTTGTTTTCCAGATCAGCCAGATCCAGCCGGCCGTCGGGGGGCAATTCGGCAAAAAGGGTTTTCCGTTTTAGCCGCCAGGGGAGATCATTGGAATGGTGTTCCATGCGTGAGGCCAGTATTACCTGGTTTTGCCGGGTTTTTAAACGGTAGGAGAGCTTGTTCAAGGCTTCGGTGGCGTTTTTAACAAAAACCACCAGGTCTTTTCCGGGATCAGCCCCGAAAAAACGGGTAATATAGTCACGGGCACGGTTATAAACGCCGGTGGAGAGTTGGGATTTGTAGCCAAAACCCCGGTGGACACTGGAATACCAGGGAAGAAAAGCGTTAACCGCGGCAACGACCGCCTTTAATGGCGGGGTAGTGGCGGCATTATCAAAATTTACATAGACCACCCGGCGCCCGTCTTTAATAGGAACAGTTTCGTTGAGGCCTAAAAATTCAGAACGCAAAAGCATAACGTCGGCCGGCATCTTCTCCTCCCCCGTCTGCATGCATTTCCCCGGAGGCTATCATCATATGCGGTTTTACCATTGGGGGTACCGGGGAGCGAGAAGCCATGATGGAACAACCGGCAGGTTGCCCCGGAGTTTCCAAGGATTCAACGGATTATCTCCCCTCTAGCTGGACAAATTAAGAGTAGACCACGAAGAAAGGGGGGTCAAAGATGGCAGCCGGTCAAAAAAGTAATACCCTTGTCTATGCCCAGGCCAAAAAGGCTCTCGACCAGATGAAGTACGAGATCTCCAAGGAATTGAATATTGATACCTCACCAATTCAGGGGGACTACTGGGGATACATGACCGCCCGGGACTGCGGGGCCATCGGCGGGCATATGGTGAAAAGAATGATTGAAGCCGCCGAACGGACCCTGGCCCAACAGACGGCCCAGAATGTACAGGTCGGATTCCGGGCCGGGCTGGCCGGGCAGAACCAAAGCCAGCCGCAAACTCAATATAATCCCAATCCCAATCTCAACCTGTCCAACCTGGATCAGCAATACTAGGCCGTATCTTAAAGCCAACCGTAGCATTGAAGGGCAGCCCCGTACAGGGGCTGCCCTTTTGGGCATTTTCTCTGTTGACCGCGGGTTCGCGCGCATTTTGCCAAGGCAAAAAGAAAACTATAAAATATAAGGGACAAGAGAAAGGGGCTAAATCAAACCGTATTTTTTCCCTACCTTTTCCAAGACGGCCAGGGTGTCATCAAGATCTTCCTGGGTGTGGGTGGCCATCAACGACAACCGCAGGCGGGAGAGTTTCTTTGGGACCGCCGGATAATAGACGGAGTTGACGAAGATCCCCGCTTCATGGATCTCCTTGCTCATTAATTTAAGGGTCCTTTCGTCCCCGACGATAATGGGGATAATGGCTGTCTGGGCGTTCCCCAAATCGAACCCCATTTTTTTCAGGTTGCCCAGCATATAATCGATATTCCGCCAGAGTTTTTTCCGGAGTTCCGGTTCGGTCCGGATAACATCGATGGCGGCGATTAACCCGCCGGTGACCGCCGGGGGCAAAGCGGTGGAGAACATATAGGACCGGGCATAAAAGCGCAGGTAATTTACGACTTCACGGGAAGAGGCGACAAAACCGCCGACCCCGGCCAGGGCTTTGCTGAGAGTCCCGGCGACCACATCGATCCGGCCTTCCATATGGAAATGCTCGGGGGTGCCGCGCCCGTTTTCACCGATGACCCCTGTGGCATGGGCTTCGTCAATCATTATTTTGGCGCCGTATTTATCCGCCAATTTTTTGATTTCGGGCAGGGGTGTGATATCACCGTCCATGCTAAAGACCCCGTCAACAATGATCAGCTTGCCCTGGAACTCCCGGTCGACACTGGCAAGAACTTTTTCCAGGCTTTCCATGTCATTGTGACGAAAGGCGCGCAGGGTTCCCCCGGAAAGCCGGCAACCGTCGATAAGACTGGCATGATTAAGCCGGTCGTTGATGGCCACGTCACCCTTGCGCACCAGGGCGGAGACACACCCGACATTGGCGGAATAACCGGAGGTAAAGATGATGGCGTCTTCGCATCCTTTCATTTCCGCAAGTTTCCATTCCAATTCCCTATGTAGATCCAGGGTGCCGCCGAATAAAGGGACGCTGCCGGCGCCGATCCCGAATTTCTCCAGCGCGCGGTGGGCCGCCTCTTTCACCCGGGGATGGGTGGTCAGGCCGAGATAATTGTTGGCAGCCATCATCACCATTTCCCGTTCGCTATTGGTGTAGCGGTCCAAAATCTTCACCCGGCGCTCCGAGGGACTGGTGAGAATCCGCCGCCAGTGGTGAAATTCTTTTCGTACCAGAGTTTCGGTGAATTCAAAGAATGGGCGGGTTTTGGCCAGGATATCCCGGTCCGGAAGTTCAAGAAAATCCGTTAGGTTTTTGTCTTCCAGGTCTATCGTGCTCACCCTCTTTTATTTATATTTTGGCTTATTTTTTTGATTGTAACCCATTTTTTCCATCGGGGTCAAGCAAGATTTTAGAATAAAACTGGTAGGTTCCGGATGCAAGCGGAATTAAACGGGAGATCTTTTTCACAAAAGAGATTTATTTTTCCGGTGTATTCTGGTATAATCATCTGGATATTACAACTCTTATCATCAGGGATCAGCGCGCATGCGACTGAACAAGGAGGATGAAACGGATGAAACCTGCATTACCTACACCAAAAAAATTTACCCTGCTGGCGGGCGCTGCAGAAGGAAGTACAAAACTCAACGCTTTTGACAATGCTCTGCTGGCAGCCGGGATTGGCAATCTGAACCTGCTGAGGGTCAGCAGTATTCTTCCTCCTGAGGCAGAATATGTAGAAAAACTGAGTATTCCTCCCGGGTCGTTGACACCTACCGCTTACGGTTCCCTCGCCAGCGACCAGCCGGGGGAAGTGATCTCCGCTGCGGTGGGGGTTGGTTTTTCCGCCGGTTCTTTTGGCGTGATAATGGAATACTCCGGAAGTTGCGAACAGAAAGAGGCGGAAGAAAAGGTCCGGTTGATGTTGGAGAATGCCTTCCGGCAACGGGGGATAAAGTTGGAAAAAACCATGATCAAGGGGATTCAGTGGCAAGTGAAAGAAATTGGCGCTGTCTTTGCCGGCGTTGCTCTTTGGTATTAACAAAAATTACAGAGAGGTGATTGCAGATGGATCTATGGTTTACGGAGAAACAAACGCCAAGCCTTGCCATTTCTTGTCTGGTGAGGAGCACTCTGCACCGGGAGAGAACCAAATATCAGGACCTGGCCGTGCTGGATACAGTTGAGTACGGACGGATGCTGGTCCTGGACGGGATCATTATGACCACCGAAAAGGATGAGTTCTTTTACCATGAGATGATCACCCATGTTCCCCTGCATGCACATCCCCGCCCGGAACAGGTATTGGTGGTGGGAGGCGGTGACGGCGGTACGGTCCGGGAGGTGCTGAAACACCCGACTGTCTCCCGGGTGGTCCTGGCGGAGATTGACGAGGGCGTGATTAACGCCGCCCGTAAGTACTTCCCCTCCTTGGCGCAAGGCCTTTCCGACCCGCGGGTGGAGATTGAGATCACCGATGCCATCCTCTATGTCCGGGAACACCCCGGTGAATTTGATGTGGTGATTGTAGACTCCACGGATCCGGTCGGGCCGGGAGTGGGCCTTTTTACCAAGGAATTTTACCAGGACGTCTTTAAGGCCTTGAAAGACGGAGGTCTTATGGTAGCCCAGACCGAATCACCGTTGAATAACAAGGAATTGGTCCAGAAGATCAACCGTACCCTGCAGGAGGTTTTCCCTCTGGTCCGCCTTTATATGGGGCCGGTCCCGACCTACCCCGGCGGCCTCTGGAGTTATACTCTGGGCTCGAAAGGTCCGGATCCGGTGGCAGTGCCCGACGAGAGGTTTTTGGCTTTGGAGACCAAATACTATACGCCCGATGTCCACCGGGCGGCTCTTGCCCTGCCCCCATTTGTCCGGGAGTGGCTGGGCTGAACCCCGCGGCCGTATGCGCCGCGGGTCGGCCGCAGGCTAGATGAAAAGCTGCAGGCGGGAGTTTTCCGCGGCATTGAGAAAATCTTCGGCATTTCCCATTTGCAGATGTTCGTAGGCGATTAATTCCTCCTGCCGGAGACCGAGGATTTTTAGGGATGCTTCACAGGCGATAAAATTGACCTTCCGCTCCATGGCCAGCGCCATAAGTTCTTCAAGGGTTTGGGCTTGGCGCTGTGCCAGGAGGCGGCGGAAGAAGAGACCCCCCAGGCCGGCAAAGTTCATCCGGGAGAGGCGCGGTTTGGCCGGTCCTGTGGGGAGCAGTATTTTAAAGACCCGTTCCAGCAGGCTGTTGCTCCCGTTGGAACTGCGCCGGAGGAGGGCTGCACCCCAGAAGGTAAAGAAGATATGGACCCGGTAATTCCGGCCGGCGGCAGCGCAGGCCAGTGTGAAGGCGGCCATCGCTTTGTCCATATCCCCGCTGAAAAGGATGATGCTGAATTGCTTTTCTTCTTGACCCGGCAAGGGCAGGCAGTCCTTTCTTCAGGAGGGAGCGCGCTTGCGCGCTTTCTTTTTTATTCCCCTTATTAGTTTAACCTGTTTCTCCCGGATTATTGTTGCGGCGGCCGAAGGGAAGGCCGGTTGTAAGGTGCTTGGAAGAGGGGTTATGAGACCGGTTGGAAGGCCGCCGGTTCACATATTAGCCGTGGAAAACAGAAGGAAAAATCCTACCGGCTGCAGAAGGATAAAGAACAACTGGAGGAATAGGGAATTGTTTACGAAGATCGAAAGGATACAAAAGACCCGGTTTTTGGGGGCGGGCGCAGAAGACCGGGCCGAACTGGTCTTACTTGGTGTGCCCCTGGATCATACCACATCCTTCCGGCCTGGTACCCGTTTCGGCCCGGAGGCGGTCCGCGGGGTCTCGGAGAGCCTGGAAGAATATAGTTATTACCAGGATACGGACCTTAGGGAGATGAGCTTTGCCGACCTGGGCGACCTGCTGTTACCGCCGGGAAACGTTTCCCGCGCGCTGGAATTGGTCAGAGAGGCGGCGCGGGTGATTTTCCGTACCGGAAAGATCCCCTTTTTTCTTGGCGGTGAACATTTGCTGAGTTACGCGACGGTCCAGGCGGCAACGGAGGTTTTTCCGGATCTTGTTGTGGTCTGCCTGGACGCCCATACCGACCTGCGCCCGGCCTATTTGGGGGAAACCCTCTCCCATGCTTCAGCCTGTTATCTGATGAACCGCTGCTTGCAGCAGGGGGCTTTGTACCAGTTTGGCGTCCGTTCCGGACCCCGGGAAGATTTTTTATATGCCCGGGAGCACACCAAGGTTTTTCCGGAGCGGGTTTTGGAGCCATTGCGCCGGGTTTTACCGGACCTCAAAGGAAAGCCCGTCTATTTCACCCTTGATATCGATGTCCTGGATCCGGCCTTTGCGCCGGGGACCGGGGCTCCGGAACCGGGCGGCCCGGACTTTCAGGAGATCCTCTCTTCTGTTTTACTCCTTTCCGGGCTACGGGTTGTCGGGTTGGATCTGGTGGAAGTGGCGCCGGCCTATGACCCTTCGGGCATTACCAGCCTGGCCGCGGCCAAGTTGGTCAGAGAGGCGATTATTTCTGTTTTGAAAGCCCGGCAATATTGACAAATCCCTGATAAAAGCATATAATTTTAATTTGAACTTTAACAGGATTTCTGTTATATCCACCGGCGTATAGCGTATAACGCGCGTGAAGAATTGTGCTCCTGAAAAGAGATTAAGCCGCCACAGTGGCTGTACAATGCGGGCCAGCGATTGGGTAGACCGGAGCCTCCAAAGGGAGCCTCCAAAGCGGCGGTGTAATGCGCAACACGCGCGAAGATTGGATGCTAAAGCTAAAGAATAATCGTTTGTCCCGAATTCTATAATGAAAGGTAACTCTTGATGAAAAGGACCGATAAAAAAGTATCCACCGGATTGCGGCTGCTCGCTTATTTGAAACCCCACTGGAAGCGGTTGGCCGCGGGAGTCGCGGCAATGTCTGTTGTCACGGTGATCAACCTTTCTTACCCTTATATTGTCGGGGTAGGCATATTTGACCATGTGCTGACAATAAGGAAGAGCCAGGCCTTGCTGAACCTGGCGGTCCTTGCGGCGCTGGTTATTATTATCAGCAAGCAGTTTTTTACTTTTCTCCAGAATTACTCCCTCCTTTATGTGGGACAACGGATCGTGGCCGATCTACGATTCCAGCTTTTTCAGCACTTGCAAAATATGTCCATCGGTTTCCATGAAACGCGGCGGACCGGAGAAATGGTCTCCCGGATGATTAACGATATCACCTTAATCCAAAGCAGCCTTTCGGTGGGCTTAATCCAAGCGGTATTTATCAGTGCCGAACTGGTTGGGATCGTGGTCATCACTTTTTACCTCCATTGGCGCCTGGCCTTCCTGGCCTTTATCGTTTTTCCCCTGGCGGTCCTGGTGGCTTCACGGGTCGGCAATCTCATCAGAACCGTCAGCCGCCTGGCCCAGGAAAAAACAGCGGATCTGGCCTCTATTCTCCAGGAGACCCTCTCCGGGATCCGGATAATTAAGGCCTTTACCATGGAAGAACAGGAAAAAGACCGGTTCCGGCAGAAAAATGAAGCGAATTTCCAGGCCAATCTCCGCTCGGCCAAGGCCTCATCCTTGCTCACTCCGTTGGTGGAGTTTTTTTTCCTCCTGGCCATTGTGGTTGTGCTCTGGTATGGAGGAAGGGAGGTTATCCTGGGGAAGCTGACCGTTGGGGAGTTAATCGCCTTCTTTGGTTATATTGCCATGACCACGGCGCCGATAACCAGAATGACACAACAATTCAGCCTTTTCCAGCAGTCTTTTGCCGCTGCCGACCGGGTCTTTGAGATTCTAGATGAGGAACCGGAGATTAAAGACGACCCCGGCGCCATCGCCCTTCCCAAAATCAGAGGCGAGGTGGTTTTTTCCGGGGTTTCCTTTGCCTACCCCAAAGGCGAGGTGGTTTTATCCGATATTGATCTGCATATCCGGCCCGGTGAGATTGTTGCCCTGGTCGGACCAAGCGGGGCGGGAAAGACGAGCCTGGTTAATTTGATCCCGCGTTTTTACGACCCGATCGCCGGATCGATCTACATTGACGGTCATGATATCCGGAGAATCCAGTTGGCTTCGTTGCGTGAACAGATCGGCCTTGTCCCGCAGGATCCCATCTTGTTCGGGGTTAGTATCAGGGAGAATATTTCTTACGGGCGGGTTGGCGCCACCGATGAGGAGATAATCGCTGCAGCGCGGGCGGCCAATGCCCATGATTTCATTATGAAATTCCCCGACGGTTATGACACGGTCCTCGGTGAACGGGGGCTGACGGTTTCGGGCGGGGAGAGGCAACGGATCGCCGTTGCCCGCGCTTTGTTGAGGAACCCGGGTATTCTCATTCTTGATGAAGCAACCTCCGCTCTGGATGTGAAATCGGAACAACTGGTCCAAGAGGCTCTGGAACGATTGATGAAGGGGCGGACCGCCTTTATCATCGCCCACCGGCTCTCCACCATCCAGTTTGCCCACAGGATTGTGGTTTTGGATCAAGGCCGGATCATCGAAGAAGGCACCCACAGCGAGTTGCTGGCGAGAGACGGGTTATATAGGAGGCTTTATGACCGTTGGCTGAAGGATACCGAGAAAAGAGGAGATACAGGTGGCTGAAGAAAGAGCCGGGAAAAGGGTTTTATTAATCAGTAACGGACACGGAGAAGACTTGCTTGGCGCAACGCTGGCGAAAAGGCTGCTCGGTATCGCCGGCCTTGAGCTGGCCGCCTTCCCTTTGGTCGGGAAAGGGAGGGCCTACACCGCCCTGGGAATACCCCTGGTCATGCCGGGGAGAGAGATGCCCAGCGGCGGTTTTCTTCGTAACAGCCTTAAAAACCTCCTTATGGACCTGCGAAGCGGTATAATCGGTTTTACCAGGAAACAGGTGCAGGCGCTCCGGGCAAACAGGGACCGGTTCGACCTGGTGGTCTGTTTGGGGGATCTCTACCCCCTGTTTCTCGCAGGGACCTATTTGCGGGCGCCGGTATTTTTCTTGCCGACCGCCAAATCCGATTATATCAGAGCTCACAGAGGGGAGGAGATCCGGTTAATGCGGCGTTTTGCCGCAAAGGTTTTTCCCCGTGATGCCTTGACCGCCGCCGCCCTGGCCGGGCAGGGGTTGCCGGCGGAGTTTGCCGGGAATTTGATGATGGATGCTTTGCATTTTACGGACCCGGGTTTTCCACCCCGGAAAGAAGGAGAATGGATTGTTGCCTTCCTCCCCGGGAGCAGGCAGGAAGCATATATTAATATGGAAGATTTGGCAGCCGCGGCAGTGGCTTTCCACGATCTCCTCGACCGGAAAGGGGAGCGGCGTACCGCCGGTTTTTGGGTGGCCCTCTCCGGTGGACTCGACTTTGCGGAAGTGGCAAGACACCTTGAACCCTTTGGGTGGTCGGTGCGGCCTCCTGCCACCGGAGAAGCGGAAACGGGTATTACCGGCTGCTTGCAGCATGAGGGCGGCGGCGGGGGGATGATCCGGATGACCATTGTCAAGGGGCGGTTTGCCGATATCCTGGCTGCCTGCGATGCCGTGGTCGGCCTGGCGGGGACAGCCAATGAGCAGGCCGCCGGCCTTGGGAAGCCGGTGGTCACTTTTCCCGGACGCGGGCCCCAGTTCACCCCGGAATTTGCCCGGATGCAAAAACGTCTGCTCGGAGAGGCGGTGGCGTTTACGGAAAGGGATCCGGACCGGGTGGCAGCCGAGCTTTATTCGGTCCTAACCGATGAAGAACGCCGGGAGGCAGCGGTCCGGGCCGGCCGGGAACGGATGGGAGAACCGGGAGGAGCGGAACGGATTGCCGGTATAATCAGGGAGTATTTAAACATGTAACCTTGTTAATATATACCATACCCGGAAGGGATATCAGATTAAAGGAGGTCAATAATGGCGCAAACCAGAGGTGAGAAGAGGCTGTTTGGACGTTCCCGGGAGAAACTGGCTTCCGTTTTTATCAAAGACGAGAAGATCCGGCCTAATGTGATGTTAAAGTACTACCTGGACCTTTCCGGCACCGACTATTTGCACTGGGGTTATTGGGAGGAAGGAGCAGAATTAAGCCTGGAGAATTTTCAGGCGGCGCAGGACAGGTATGCCGAGGAATTATTTAAGCTCATCCCTCCCGGGGTCGAATGGATCCTGGATGTCGGGTGCGGGGTGGGTGGAAATGCCAAAAAGCTAAAGGAGAAAGGCTACAAGGTAGCCGGGTTGGCGCCCGATCCCTACCAGGAACAGCTTTTCAAGGAGCGTACCGGCGGAGAAATACCCTTTCTTCTTACGACTTTCCAGGATTACAAACCGGAGAGGCCTTACGATCTGGTGTTGATGAGCGAGAGTGTGCAGTATATCCCCTTGGACATGACCTTTGTCAAGGCCAAAGAGGTATTGCCCACTGGCGGGTACTTGCTTACCTCCGATTATTACCGCCTGGAAAGTTCAAAAGGGGTGAAGGAGCACCACCTTCCCTCGATTTACCTGCAGGATTTCCTGGAAGAAGCCGAGTCCCAAGGCTTTGAAATCTTGAAGCAGGAGGATATTTCCGCAGCGGTCCTTCCCACTCTCCACTACGGCCAGATGCTTTTTTCCCGCTACATTAAACCGACTTTCAGCGCGCAATTGCTCGCCCTTAAGGTCCATCTGCCGCTTGGGTATAAGATTTTAAAATCTTTCCTCCGTTTACGAATAAAAGGAGAGGCTATTGAGACAATCATCCGTAATAATTTGGTTCCTCTTCACCCTGAAGTCTTCAGTAAATATATGAAATACTTAATAATTCTTTTCCGGAAAAAATAGCCGGGGAAGAAAGAATTTTCGCCAGAAAAAACCACCCGGCCGGGTGGGAATAATCGGGCAAGAGTTATCATACCAGATAAAGAGGGAAATTACCGGAGGCGGGCGGGATACATATTAGTTAGTGGAATGAGGATGACCAGGGTGAAGATCTTGCTTACCGGCGCCGGGGGGCAGTTGGGGAGAGCACTTATGGCGGAGGTTGGTCCGGGCGGTTTTCTGGCCGGAACCCATCTTTTGCTCCCGGTGGATCTGCCGGAATGGGATATTACCAACCAGGCGCAGGTATTCTCCACTGTCTTGGAGTGGCGGCCTGATGTGGTCATAAACTGTGCCGGCTACACCGATGTGGACCGGGCGGAAGCAGAGGAAAAAGAGGCCTTTCGCGTTAATGCCCTGGGAGCACGGGACCTTTCCGCCGCCGCTTTTCAGGTGGGCGCAAAAATACTCCAGATCTCTACGGATTATGTTTTTGACGGAAAAGCGACCACCCCCCGGCGGGAATATCATCCGGTCAACCCAATCAATGCCTACGGCCGGAGTAAAGCCTGGGGAGAAAGATTGGTCCGGGAGACCAACCCCCGCCATTTTATTCTCCGTACCGCCTGGCTTTTTGGAGAAGGGAGGAATTTTGTCCAAAAAATAATCGCCTTGAGCCGGGAAAAAAAGGAGGTTTCCGTGGTGGCGGACCAATTCGGGACCCCCACCAATGCGGCGGATTTGGCGAAATGTATTTTACGCCTGATCCAAACCGAAAGTTACGGAACCTACCATGCGACCAATGAAGGGGAGTGCAGTTGGTTTGGTTTTGCCCGGAGAATCCTGGAGTTAACCGGCATAGAATGTAGAGTGAAACCGGTAACCAGCCGGGAACTGGACCGGCCGGCCCCCCGTCCGCACTATACTGTCTTGGAAAACCATATGCTCGAATTGAGCGGCCTTTTTAAATTCCGCCATTGGGAGGAGGCCCTTGCCGAGTACCTGCGAGCGGAGGCGCGCGCGTGCGCGCGAAACCAAAAGGCGCGTCTGTAAATAGAAAGAGCCGGGGCCGCCGGGGGATAAGGAAAACGAGGTGGAAGGATGAAAACGGTCCTGGTAACCGGCGGCGCAGGCTTTATTGGGAGCAATTTCCTTCTTTACCTGGCGAAGAAGTACCCTTCTTACCGTCTGCTGAATTTGGATAAACTGACCTATGCCGGGAACCTTGAGAACCTAAAGGAGATTGAAGAGAGAAAAAACTACCGTTTTATCCGCGGCGATATAGCCGACAGCGCCGTAGTGGGGAAGGTCTTTGCTGAGGAAGAGATTGATTGGGTGGTAAATTTTGCCGCAGAAAGCCACGTCGACCGCAGTATCCTTATGCCCGCGCTTTTTGTCCGCACCAACATCATGGGGACGGCAAACCTGTTAAACGCGGCTTTAAACCGTTGGGAGGGGGCTTGGGAAGACAAGAGGTTTCTGCAGATCTCCACCGATGAGGTCTATGGCTCCCTGGGCGAAACCGGCTATTTTACGGAGACAACTCCGCTCGACCCGCATACTCCTTATGCCGCCAGCAAGGCCGGGGCGGATTTGCTTGTCAAGGCCTACCACGACACCTATGGGCTGCCGGTGATTATCTCCAGGTGCACCAATAATTACGGGCCTTATCAATTTCCGGAGAAATTGATCCCCCTGGTGATCAATAATGCCTTGCACCGGAAGAAGCTGCCGGTTTATGGGGATGGCCTGCAGATCCGGGACTGGCTCTATGTGGAAGACCATTGCAAGGCCTTGGATTTAATCCTGCACCGGGGGAAAACAGGCGAGGTCTATAATATCGGCGGTCATAATGAACGGACCAACCTCTCGGTGGTGCGTACGGTCATCAGCTATCTCCGGGAACATGTGGATCCGGGGATCAGCGAGGCTCTAATCGCTTTTGTTCCGGACCGGAAAGGCCATGATTTCCGTTACGGAATTGACCCGGCAAAGATCTGCAACGAGCTGGGCTGGCGGCCGGAAACCCCGTTTGCCGAAGGGATTGTCCGCACAATCCGCTGGTACCTGGAGAATAGAGACTGGCTGGAGCGGGTGACCGCCGGGGAATACCAGGAATATTATCGCCGGGTATACGAGGGGAGGTAAGACGGTGGGTGTTTTCCGTTTTCGGGCCCTGGAAATCCCCGGTCTTTTCCTCATTGAGCCAAAAGTCCATCACGACGAGCGGGGTTTTTTCTTTGAGGCTTATAATTACCGGGATTTTAAAGGCGTTGGCCTGGATTCCCCCTTTGTTCAGGATAACCATTCCCGGTCAAAAAAAGGTGTTCTCCGGGGGCTGCATTTTCAGGTGAAACATCCCCAGGATAAATTGGTGCGGGCCATTGCCGGCGAGATCTTTGACGTCGCCGTGGACCTGCGCGCTGATTCGCCCACTTATAAAAGATGGTACGGTGTTGTTCTTTCCGGCAAAAATAAGCGGCAATTATATATCCCCGGAGGATTTGCCCATGGTTTTCTTGTGCTCTCCGACGAAGCGGAGGTTATTTATAAATGCACGGAATACTACTACCCGGAAGATGAAGAAGGAATCATCTGGAATGACCCGGAGATAGGGATCAAGTGGCCTTTGCCGGCGGGAGAAACCCCCATCCTTTCGGAGAAAGACAGAGGGTTTAAAAGCCTGGCCTCGCTTACGGGTTTGGCCGGCCGGGGTATCACTACTCGTGATTACACTACGTGATTATACACTGTGGCTCTGCGATTACACGCTGTGATCGAACGATCTGGTTGTGCCTTTATGAACAGCTGACGGAAATACCGGGTGCATGTGATTACGCGCTGTAGCGCTGTGATTGCAAGGAATTGGTTGTCCGCTGTAATTATACGCTGTAGTTAAAAGCGTGATTGCCCGGAGCATTTAAAAGCATGATTAAACTTGTGCTAAAAGGAGAATTGTAGATCTATGGAAGAGCGATCCGACAGATGGGAACTGGTGATCACCGTTAACAGCCCGGGAGAGGTCTCCGGCTGGCTTAGCCCCGTGCTCGACAGGATCAGTCGTGCCCGTGAAGATGTACGGGTGCGTGCACGCGCGGGCGAAGAGCAGGACGAGCGACGAGACCGTGCACAGGCGTGCACGGGCCAAGAGTGGGACTGCCGGGTGACTGTCTTTGTCCCGCCTTGTCCGTTTGCCAGCGGTGCGGAGTGCCGGGTGATCCGAGCCCTCCCCGGGGTGGATCTGGTGGCCGGTCCGGCGGAAACCTTCGCTTATTTGCTATTTGGGAAAAAACCCCGGGGGTTTGCCCCCTCCCCGAAAGGCGTGGGCCTTTTTTTAGGGGGAGATCTGATTTACGCCGCCCTCTTGGCTAGACGTTTAAAATACCCGGCCCTTGCTTATACCGAAGGGGTGGCCGGTTGGTCCGGGTCTTTTGCCCGTTTTGCCGTTCCCTACCCTAATGTAGCGGACAAGCTGCTGGCAAAGGGCGTAGCTAAAGAAAAGATCCGGCTGGTCGGCAACTTAATGCTTGATGCAGTCGCGCCCCGGGAGACAAAAACCGGGACGCGCAGGCGCCTAGGAGTAGGGGAGGGATCGCCGCTCTTGTTATTAATGCCGGGCAGCAGGCCGGCTCATTTTGAAGGGATGCTCCCGTTTTTTCTCCGCACTGCAGAACTGGCGGCGCAAGAAATCCCCGGGGTCAAGGTGGTTTTGAGCCTTTCGCCCTTTATTGCCGACGGCCAGGTGGCCGGGGCGCTCCAGGGAGAATTGGCCGGTCTTTTCGGGGTCACCGGTGAATACCGCCCGGTGGGAGCGGCGGATCAGGGGACGGATATAACCCTTTCCGGCCGGCTGGTAACGGGAGAAGGATTATCCGTCATCGTCAGCCGTGGCCGGTACGAGCTGATGGCTGCGGCGGATATGGCCCTCACAATCCCCGGCACAAATACTATGGAATTGTCTTTTCTCGGCACACCGATGGTGGTTACCCTTCCTTTGCTTTATCCGGAACGGATCCCCCTGGAAGGTTGGCCTGGATTACTTGGCGGTCTCCCCGGAATCGGGAAGATCTTAAAACGCCGCCTCATCCCAAAGTTCCTGGAAAAGATGGCCTTTACCGCTTGGCCCAACCGGCTCGCCGGTGAATATCTTGTCCCTGAAATCCGCGGGGAGGCGAGACCGGAGGATTTGGCCGGAAAAACCGTGGAGCTGTTACGGAATGAAGAGGAGCGGAAGGCAATCGCCGCGAAAATAAAAGCGGTAGCGGGAAAAGCGGGGGCCGCCCGGAGATTGATGGAATTAATCCGCGAAGTGCTGGCGGAAAGGTACGGATAGTGATTAACCCTTCTTCTGCGCAGTGGCGCGCTCATGCTGGGTTTTTTCTTTGACCTCGAGATACGCCTTGTTTATTACCCCCGACAGCCATATTTGCTCCAGGGATCTGAGCCGGTGCCGGCGTGCCCATTCCGCCAACTTTAAGACATTTTTCTGGTTTATGAGCCCGCCGGCCCGGGAGATCCAGTTCAAAAAGAGGTGGAGCTTTGTATCTTGGGTGCTGAGGCGGGTTTTCAGCCCGGGATGCCTTTCCAGGAAATAGACGGCGGTTTTCCCCCGCTCCCTCTCTTTTTGAAGGCGCGCCGCCAGTTGCTCCGGGGAACGCAGGGGCGGTTGGATATGATAGGATACGGCGGTAGGGATAAGAACTTTTTCCAGCCCGTAGCGGCGCAACCGGTACCCCAAATCCAGGTCGTGCCAGCCCATCCCTTCAAAACCGGGATCAAAGCCTCCTACCGCTTCCAGGTGTTCCCTTCTCACCGACGCATTGGCCGTGTCCAATGTCGCACCGGAATAATCCCAGATCGTCGCCTTGGGGTGGTTTTTTGCTGCCTCCAGCGATGGAACGGAGATTATTTTGCCGAGGCCGTAAACCATAGGCCCTTTCTTCCTGTGCATGGCCAGGTGCGCACGGACAAAATCCTCGCTAACCACTTCGTCGCTGTCCACAAAGATGATCAGTTCTCCTCTGGCGGCTTTGATAGCCAAATTGCGGGCGTGGGCTGGTCCACCCCGTTGCAGACTGGTAAGGAGTTTTATTGGTGTGGGGCTTTTTTTGGCGATACCGGAGACTACGGCCGGGGTTTCGTCGGTTGAAGCGTCATCGGCGACCAAAATCTCCACGTCAACATTGAGATTTTTTACTGACTCAATCAGGCTCGACAGACACTCGGCGATAAGGCGGGCCCGGTTACGTACGGGAATGATAATCGAAACTGAAGGAAAGTTTTCAAACATCAAATATGGCCTCCAATATTGATTTTAGTAATATGGTTTTAGTGACAAATCCCGCCCGGGTTCCGTTAATGGTTAATTTTTCCTTAAACTCCGGCAATTATTCTCTCATACTCAGTGGACATCATCTTTCAAAAGTTTCAACCCTGCCGGAGTATTGCTTATGCCTGGTATAGTCTGGCGGGTACCGGTGGGGAAATTATAATTTTGACGAATAATACTATTCAATCTATAATTCCCTGCCGGGTAACTGATAAAACCCGTTGCGCCCATACGAATGTGCGGTAAGAATGGCACAGGGAAGACCTGTGCCGCAATTGTTGAGCAAACCGGCGTCATGCAAGAATTACCTGCTCACCATGGGAAAACGATGTGTTATAATCGTAACCATGGGGGAAAAGATTATGTTAAGAATAGGCCGGGACAGTTTTCTCAAAGACCTGTTAATCTGGTTTTTGGTCAGTCTCATTGTGGCTTCTTTATTATCCGCCGCCGGCGGTGCCCTGGCCGACCGGTACTTCTCCCGGGCGGTCAGTGGCTTAATCGGCGAAGCCGGTGAATATGACCTTTTATTTCAGGTCCGCAGCGACCTGCAGGAGGCCGCTTTTTCCCGGCTGGAAGAGATTATTGCCGAAAACTTCCCCGGCTCGGTCTTGAAAACCGGGGTGAGTGTTGCCGGTCAGAGCACCATTTTTGTCGGGCTTGCCCCCGAATACCGGAGAAAAGATGTCTTCAGTAATCTACGCCTTTATTTTCAGGATATCCCGGGAAGCAGCGGTTACAGTTTAATGGCCGAACCGCGGCTGACCCTTTCCGGAATACCCGGGCAGGTCCATGATGTTTTTATCCGGGAAGTGGAACGGATCCCCGGGGTGGTATTTGCCTTTTCGGAGAGCGGCAGAATTCAGGTGTTCTTCCGGCACAGGCAGGATGAGTATAAGCTCCAAAAGGAACTGGAAAAGCTCTTAAAGAGCTATCGCCTGATTGAAATCGGCTTTGCCGGGGAACCGGCGGCGGAGGGACGGACAATCAAGGGTTTGGTAGATCTTCTGGCCGGAAAAGCCGGTATCTCTTATATCCGTGATGTCAGCGCTGAAGAATCCGGCGACCAACAAGCCCTCCTGGCAACGATGGCAGAGATGAAAAGGTTTTTGCTCTCTTTTGCCGGGCATGTGAAGGTGGAACCGGAACCCGGTTGCCGGTTGGAAGAGGGGACTCTTTTGGTTTTGCCGGGAAAGGCCGGTGCACCCCTGGAAAAAGGGAAACCGGTGAAACCCGGGCATGTGGTGGTCAAACTTGTCGAGACCGACGGGGAATTAACCGGCGTTGTTGTTCAGGGAGAGACTTCCTGGATCAAAGACCGGCAAGCCTTTTTTCTCACTTCCGGACAGAAAATTGGCGCCCCGGCGGCGGTGGTCACTCCTCAAAACCCCAGGGAGGATTTGCTCACCGCCCTGAATGAGGCGGGGAATCTCCTGACCCAACTGCGTGACCTCCAGAATCTTTCCGCACAAGCGGAGGCTGTTTTGACTACGGCCGATACAATCCAGGCCGCTTTGGAGACGGTGGATTCTGTCTTTTCGGGTCCTGACGGGCAGGCCGCCCGTAAAGTGGCAAAACTGGCGCATCTTTTTGCCGGTGTCGGTGAAGAACTGGAGATTATGGCCAACACCCTGGCCCGGCTCCGCTATTTCGAAAGACGGCTGGATGAGGCGGTTACCGGCCTGGAAGGCCTCCACCTCCTGGTCCGTTTGGGGATTCTTCCGGAATTACCCGGGGTCTATGGTGATTTGGGGCGGAAAATCGATCTGTTGGACGGGCAGATGGAACAGGTGGTTGAGGTGTTGCGCCGTCATGCCCGCACCCTTGACAACTTTATTAACCGTTTCAACCCTCTGGTCCGTACCTTAATGGCCTGGCGGGAACGGTCGCTGGCCCTCTCCGACAGCCTGGCGGCTTTTAACGGATTGGCAGGGGAGGATGGTTCAGGACTGGCGGAACTGACGGAACTGACCAGTGAGAGCCTGGAGCTCTTTGCTCAACTGGACTCCTCCGGCCTGCGGACGGAGGTTGATACCCTTGCCAACGGGCTGGGGGGAGAAAACATTGATTTCGGAATGGTCCTGGAGCAACTGAAAGCATTTGAAGAGGCCCTGCCCCGGATGGAAGATGAGGAGATCGGCCGTACCCTTTCGCTGCTCGACGGGTATTTGGGGGGAGAGGCGGTTTCCGGCGAGACAATCCGGGTCTTTGTGAATTCCGATTACAATGAAGCAGAAGTCCACAAGGCCATTAAGGAGTATTTTGCCGCCAACCGGGTGGAGATCGAGGTTTTGCCGTCCGGTGTGATCCAGCCAGATATCCGCGGGGAACTGACCCGGCTTTTACGGGATATCCGGGGGGTTGTTGCCGCCCTTTTTGTGGTGATCTGCGGGTTGTTAACTTTTTTGCTGGATCAGGCGCCGCTAATGGCTATCTTTCACCACATGGCACTGGTTTTTCCCCTGGCAACCGGGGAGAAAACAAAAGTGAAAAGGGTCTTTTATCACCGGTTGTTACCCCGCCTGTATGCTTTGGCCAGCGGCGGTCTCTGGTTTTGGTTGGTTTACCACCTTTCCGGCGCTCATATCCCCTATTTCTCCGGCAAAGACTTTCTTCTCGCCGGGACCCTTTTCGGGTACGGGTTTTTCCTGGCCGCCGAGAAATTTCACCGCCTGAACCTGGAGGAGATCACCGCCGGGTGTTCGTTGGGCCTTTCTTTTACCGCCATCATGAGAGAGATCGTGATTCCGTCCGGGCGTCCGGGCTTACTGCTGTTTCTTAACCGCTGGAAGATGGTGATGAAGTGAAGCAAGACCGGGCTAGGATTAAACCACTAGTAGAAATCAGAGGTTTGACCAAGAGTTACCGGAAAAAGACGGTTCTTTCCGGAGTAGACTTGACCATATATCCCGGGGAGACGGTGGTTCTGATGGGCCCGAGCGGTTGTGGGAAGTCCACCTTGGTCCGGTGTATCAACCGTTTGACGGAACCGGACGGCGGTGCGATTTATTTCGAAAACCGCCTCATTACCGCTCTTTCCGGCTGGCAATTGGCTGCCGTCCGCCGCAAAATGGGTTATGTTTTTCAGCAATTCAACCTGATCCAAAGGTTGAATGTGATCGATAATGTCACCATGGCGCTGCGGATAAACGGGATGGCGCCGGCTGAAGCCAGGGAGCGGGGGATGGAAGCCCTTGCACTGGTGGGGATGGCCGGTAAGGCCAGGGATTACCCGGGTGAACTCAGTGGCGGGGAACAACAGCGGGTGGGGATTGCCCGCGCCTTGGCCCTAAAACCCCGCTTAATGCTCTGGGACGAGCCAACGGCTTCTTTAGACCCGATCCTTGTGGGA
Organism: Bacillota bacterium; assembly: GCA_012735195.1. Classification (GTDB taxonomy): domain Bacteria; phylum Bacillota; class UBA4882; order UBA10575; family UBA10575; genus JAAYGG01. The sequence goes on along the minus strand of JAAYIC010000047.1, from coordinate 26,903 downwards.
GAGGTGCTTGAGGTGATGGAAAAGGTGATCGGAACAGAAAAAACCACCATGCTTATTGTCACCCATGAAGTCGACTTCAGTCGCAGGGCGGCGGACCGGATTCTTTTCTTGGCAGAGGGAAGGATTATTGAAGAGGGCCCGGCGGCTGAAGTTTTGGCGAACCCCCAATCGGAGATTGGGAAGAAATATAAAAACCTCCTGAAAAAATAAGAAGAAGTTTTAAAAAAATAGCAGAGAGTCTTAAAAAAATGACAGAAAGATGGTATAATTGAAAAGTTGAAGCAAGCTGTTTTGCGGGGGTGACCTCGTGGGAGATCGGCAACAGACATTGAAACAATCATTCTCAATACAGGGTGAGGCTTTGCATTCCGGGAAGATGGTCACCATGACCTTGATTCCACAACCGGAGGATACGGGGATCAGGTTTTGCCGCTCCGATCTCCCGGGGAAACCTGTCCTCCCCGCCCGGCCGGAGCATGTGATCGATACCAACCGTTGTACAACGATTGGCGACGGCACCTGGCGCGTAAGAACCATCGAACACTTGATGGCCGCTTTACATGGCTTGGGTGTGGACAACCTTCTGGTGGAGGTGGAAGGGGACGAATTGCCGATGGGTGACGGCAGTGCCTGGTTTTTTGCCCAGGCCATTCTTGAGACCGGCCTGGAAACACAGGCAAAACCCAGACGGATACGGAAGATCACCGCCCCCGTATGGGTGGAAAACAGGAACTCTCCCCGCTCTTACTTGCTGGCTTTGCCAGGAGACCAGCTTCATATCAGCTATTTTTTCACTTCAGATAATAGCAGTGTGGGGAACCAGTTTTACCAGTTGACCGTAACACCGGAAACCTTCCAAAAAGAGTTGGCTTCAGCCCGGACCATCGCCTTTACTTACGAGATTGAGGCGTTACGCTGGCAGGGATTAGCCCGGGGCGGTAATTTTGACGTGGCGGTGGTAGTGGGTGAAGAGGGATACCTGAACGATTTACGGTTTCCGGATGAAATCGCCCGCCACAAAATCCTGGACATTTTGGGGGATCTGTACCTATTGGGGCCGGTGACCGGTACGATCATCGGGATTAGGTCAGGTCACAAAATGGATTTGGATTTGGTATTAAGGTTAATGGAAAACATTCGATAATAATAATCAGGAGGGGAGTACATTGGATATTGGCCGGATAAAAGAGCTCTTACCGCACAGGTTTCCATTTTTGCTGGTGGACCGGGTGCTCTCTTTTGAGCCGCGAAAGAGTATCGTTAGCTTGAAAAATGTGACAGTGAACGAGAGTTTTTTCAATGGCCATTTTCCTCAACATCCGGTCATGCCGGGAGTGCTGATTATTGAGAGTATGGCGCAAGCCGCCGGTTTGATGATGTTAAACGAAGAGGAACACAAAGGGAAGATACCATTTTTTACCGGAATTGACCACGCCCGGTTCCGGCGGCCGGTCGTTCCCGGAGACCAACTCCGTATGGAAGTGGAGGTCATCAAGATAAAAGGAAATGCCGGAAAGGTAAAAGGTCGTGCCACAGTCAACGGAGAACTGGTAGCCGAAGCGGAGTTGATGTTTATTCTCGGTTCCGTTCAATAATAATGGATCGTTGTTAATAATTTAGTGTTTTTACCATTTAAGACTGGAAGGAATTACGGGTTTTTTGGTGAATCGCAAATAAAAGATTGAGAATATCCCCGGTTGTGTTCTGCTTTGATACCCGGTTGGTGTGCGCGCCTGCGGGCGCAGAGATGAAAAACGGCTGTTCTTATTCGCCAGGTTTTGAATATGAAAGGCCGGAATGAGTGGGAGGCTTTTAGTATGGAAGTCGTAGAAAAAAAGACTAAGAGCAAAAAAGTTGTAACCCTGAGAAAGATTCATGAAACAGCCGTTATCCACCCCGGCGCGGAATTGGGGAAGGATGTGGTCATCGGCCCCTATGCGATAATCGGGGAGAATGTGGAGTTGGGAGACGGATGCGTCGTCGGCCCCCATGTGGTTATTGACGGTTGGACAAGGATTGGTTGTAACAACAAGTTTTATCACGGGGCTTCCATCGGCTGCGAGCCGCAGGATTTGAAGTTTAAGGGTGAAAAAACCTTTCTGGTTATTGGCGACAATAATATTTTCCGGGAGCACGTGACGATCTCCCGGGGAACCGGTGAAGGGGGCGGGGAGACGCGCATCGGCAATAATAATTTCTTTATGGCATACAGTCATGTGGCCCATGATTGCCGCGTCGGGAATAATGTGATCCTAACCAATGCCGCTTCCCTTGGCGGCCATGTAATCATCGAAGACCGGGTAAATATCGGCGGGCTCAGCGGTGTTCACCAATTTACCAAAGTCGGAAAGATGGCAATGATCGGCGGGTGCACCAAGGTGATCCGGGACGTCCCACCCTTTGTCATTGTTGACGGGGTTCCGGCCCGGGTGGCCGGGATCAACGTGGTGGGCCTGCGGCGTAACGAAATTTTGCCGGAAGTCAGGGATGAGATTAAAAAGGCTTATCGCATTCTGTACCGTTCCAACCTGACCATTGCCCAGGCCATCGAACAGATGGAACAGCAACTACAGGGATACCCGGAGATCGATCACTTCATCCGTTTCCTTCGGAACGTGGAACGAGGAATTTGCCGGTAGCGGCCGGGAAATGCTTTTGAAAACTAGACGTTCCCGTCTAGTTTCGTTTTTTATTAATAGAGAAAGTGGTGAGACCTTGGAGAGATGGGGGCTTTTAGCCGGCCGGGGATTGCTTCCGTTGGAAGCGGCAAAAGGCATGAGAATGATGGAGATTTCCCCTGTTGTTCTCGGCTTGAAGGAGGAGATGGATCCGGCGCTGGCGACGGCGCTCAAGGAGGCCGGGACTCCGGTGGTCTGGGAGAGCCTGGGGCAATTAGGGGCTATCCGCCGGTTTTTTCAAGAACAGAAGGTGACCAAGGTTGTTATGGCCGGGAAAGTAAGTAAAGAGGCCTTATTTGCCGGGCTCGAAATGGATGAGGACCTAAAGGCCGTTCTGGCGGGGCTCTCCGTAAAACATAATGACGCGCTTTTACTGGCTTTGGTGGAATATTTCGCAAAACACGGTATAGAAGTGGAAAAACAAACCGTGGTCCTTTCCCATCTGTTGCCGGGGAAAGGATGCCTGACCGGGCGGGTCCCTACCGCCCGGGAAGAAGCTGATATCCGTTTTGGTTACCGGACCGCAAAAGAGATCGCCACGCTCAACATCGGCCAGAGCGTGGTGGTAAAGAACGGGATGGTTCTTGCGGTGGAAGCGATGGAGGGAACCGATGCGACCATCTTGCGCGGCGGGCAACTGGCCGGCGGTGGAGCGGTCGTGGTGAAGGTGGCCAACCCCCGGCAGGATCTGCGCTTTGACATACCGGTTATCGGTCCGAGTACGGTCGCGGCGGTGATTCAGAGCCGGGCTACAGTTTTGGCGTTCGAGGCCGCCGCCACTTTTCTTCTGGAGAAAGAAGCGACCATTACCCGGGCAGAGGCGGAGAATATCTCTCTGGTGGCGGTGGATAATGATTTTCTGAACTGTGAACCCCTTACACAGTAGGGGATCCCTACGGAGTAAGGGCCCCCTGTGAACAGAGACCCCTCCGGGAGAACAGGGGACACCTCCGGAGAGCGGCGGGCGGCACCATGGGTCAAAAGGCCATAACAGCTAAAGGAGAAGGGGAATTGCTCTGATGAAGGTGAGAATGGGAGCCATATTAACGGCCGGGGTTATTTTGCTCTCGCTGGTTCTCGGTTATCTGCTCTACATCAGCTTTCAACCGGTCTCCGACTTGGACCAAGTTCCTCCTCCGGTGGAAGAGAAAAAACCCGCCCCATCCGGGGCCCCGGCAAGTGCGCCTTCCCCCGCCCTACGCCTGGAGCAAACAGAGGTTGCCCTGGTGGACCAGGATAACCGTGTCTGTTGGCAACTGCAGATCAGGATCATGGAGAAAGAAGGGGCCGCCTTTGCCCTGGAAGAAGTAACCGGCGAATATTTTACCCCCGCCGGGGAGGTATTGGCGGTGCAGGCGAAGAAAGGTACAGTGAGTAATGATTTTTCCCGCCTCTCTCTGCGGGAGGTGACAATCGCCGGGAAGGAACTGACCGTTAACGCCGGGAAAATGGAATGGTCGACGGCGCCGGGCGGGATGCTTTACGGAGAAGAGATCATTATGAAAAACCGGGGGATGGAGGTTTATGCCGACCGCTTCCAGGCGGATCCCGGCCTGGAAAAGGTGGTTATCGACGGTTATTCCCGCTGGAAATTTTCTGACGGGGAACAGGCGGGGGGTGGATAATGATCCTGTCATTTTTGGCAACCCGGCTCTTAAAGATAAAGCCGGAAGTAATAAGAAGACCCGCTTATTTCACCGGTCTGCTCCTGCTGGCTCTGGGCGTGTCGATTATCGGCCCGGGGGCGGTTGCCGCCCTGGCGGAAGAAGGGCTGGAACTGGAAGTTATCGCGCCGGAAGGAAGCGATTTTGATCTGGAAAACGAGCGTTTTTCTTATTTTGGCCGTGCCCGGCAGCCTGTAATAATGCGGACCCCTGAGTTTTCGCTTACCGCCCGCCGGATTGACTACGACCGGAAACTGCAGGAACTAACCGCCGTGGAAGACGTTGTTTTAATGGGTGAGGAGATAGAACTCCGGACAGAGGAACTCCAGGTTGATCTGGACCGGGAGCTCTTTACAGCAACCGGAGGTTTTACGTTAACCGCAGGGGAGATGGAACTTACCGGCCAGGTGCTCACGGCCAGTATTCCGGAGGGGATGTTGACAGCCACCACCGGGGTGAACTGGCAGTTTCGCGATCTGCGGGGGGAAGCGGAGCAACTGGTCTACCGGAAAGACGAGGAAAAGGTCTATCTTTCCGGCAAGCCGGTGGCATACTGGGGAGAAAACTACATGGAAGGAACCATGATGGTCTTGCACCTGAAAACAGGGAGGATTACCATGACCGGGCCGGTTAAGTCAAGACTGCAGTCGCAAGGGGGAGGAACCGGTGGCGATTGAAGCCAGGAACCTGGTGAAAGAGTATAATAAACGCCGGGTGGTGAATGATGTCAGTCTCCAGGTGGGCCCCGGTGAAGTCGTGGGGTTGTTGGGACCGAACGGTGCGGGGAAAACCACGACCTTTTATATGATCGTCGGCCTGGAACGGCCAAAAAGCGGTACCATCACCATTGGCGGGCGGGATGTCACCAATCTCCCCATGCATATGCGGGCCAGGTTTGGCGTCTCCTATCTGGCGCAGGAGCCTTCGGTTTTTCGCCGGTTGACAGTGGAGGATAATATCAAGGCCATTTTGGAACTGCGTCTGGGAAAGAAATCGGACCGGGACGAAAAGTGCCGGCAATTATTGGAGGAATTTGACCTTTACCGCCTGCGGACACAGAAAGGGTATATGCTTTCCGGGGGAGAAAGGAGACGGGTGGAGATTGCCCGGGCTTTGGCGATGGAACCGTCCTTTGTTTTGCTGGATGAGCCCTTCACCGGGGTGGATCCCATCGCCGTTGCCGATTTACAGGATATTGTCAGGAGATTGAAAGAGAAAGGGCTGGGCGTCCTGATTACCGACCATAGTGTGCGTGAGACCCTGGCTATCACCGACCGGGCTTATATAATGTACGACGGCAAGATCCTGGTTTCCGGGGAAGCAGAACAAATCGCCAATGATGACACGGCTCGCCGTTTTTACCTTGGTGACCGGTTCAATATTTAGGGGCCTCATTAAGGACGGTATCGCCCTTTAGCTGGGGAGGATAGGATGAGGATTGTTACCCGTTATATACTCCGGGAATTGCTGGGACCATTCTTTTTTGGGTTGTTTCTTTTTGGCGGCATTCTCGTCGGGAATATCTTTGTTTCCCTGACGCAACTGGCACAGAGTTATGGTTTACCGTTTTCCACCGTCTTGCGTCTTTTGGTGTACCAGATCCCTGAAAACTTGGCTTACGGTACGCCGATGGCCATGTTGCTAGGGACGCTGATCGGGTTGGGGAAAATGACGGGGTACAGTGAAACCATAGCCATGCAGGCCGGCGGGGTCAGCTATTTCCGGATCGCTATGCCGGTTTTGCTCACCGGCTTAATCGTGAGCGGGACAACCCTTGTTCTGAACGAAAATGTGGTGCCTGTGGCCAACAGGGCTTACCGGGAAGAAAGGGCTGTGGTGACGGGGGCCGTACCCAGAGGAGTAATCCGCCATCATTTTCTGGCGGATACCGGTTCCACCGGGAAAAGGCTGCTTTATGCTGAAGAATACTATCCGGCGGAAGAACGGATGGTTAATGTTCTTATTCAAGAATTGGAGAAGGGCTCCGTCGTCCGGACCATCCAGAGCCAGGAGCTTTTTTGGAGTGAAGCGGATTACGGCTGGTTTTTCCGGGAAGGACAGATCTACCAGTATGATGGGGAAAAGGTTTTCCCGGTCCGGGTCGCGAAGGGTTTTTCCGGCTTAACCCGGACCCCCGGCGAGGTGGCGCAGTTGGCCCGGCAGAAACCGACGGAGATGTCCTGGTCCGAGTTACAGTGGTATATTCAAAACAACCCCCAGCTTAGCGAGGGTGAAATACGGAACCTCCAAGTACAACTCCATTTGAAAATCGCCGTTCCTTTTGCCTGCTTCTTCTTTGCCCTGCTAGGCACCCCCTTGGCCTTGCAACCGCAGCGCCGGACCTCTTCTGCCGGTTTCGGCCTGAGCTTTCTCTTTGTTTTTATTTACTACCTTTTGATGGGGGTCGGTAGTGTGCTGGGGCGGGCCGGAACAATTCCGCCGGCTCTTGGCGCCTGGTTTCAAAATATCCTCTTCGGCCTTTTCGGCGGTTGGCAACTGATACGAAAGGCCAGATAGAGTGAAGGGTGAAATGTATTGTACGGCTCCGTCTTGATCCTGACCATCGCTATTTTAGGCGGCCTCATCGCCCTCCTGGGCGACAGGGTGGGGATGCGTATGGGCAAAAAGAGGCTGAGCCTTTTTGGTCTACGTCCCAAGTATACATCGATGGTGATCACGGTCCTTACCGGGCTGGCCATCTCCGGTCTTACTTTATTGCTCTTGGCGGTTGTCTCGGATGATGTCCGTACAGCGTTATTTCATATGAAACAGGTCCGGGGGGAATTGACCGCCCTGAAAGCCGAATACCAGGAAATTTTGGAAAAATTACGGGAAGCCCTGGTAGAACAGAAGAAGACCGAAGAGCTGCTGGCCACGACAGAGGCGTACTACCGGGAAGCCGCCGCCACCCTTGAGCAGACCAGAAAAGAGTTGCATGAAAACAAAGAGGAACTGGCCTATAACCAGAAGCGGCTTCATGCCCTGGAAGAAGTAATTAAAGGGTTGGAGGAGACAAAGGTCGGCTTGGAAGTGGAGAAGGAACGCCTCCACAAAGAGGTACAGGTTTTGGCGGCGGAAGCCTCGACGCTCCGGGACAATCTGGAGATAACCAAAACCGGGCGTTTGATCTTTCTGAGCGGGGATATCTTGGCGGCCCGGGTGGTTGAGGGGGGAAAGGAACCGGAAGAGATTATTACCGAGGTCTTTTACCCCATGCTGGCCGCAGGAAACAAGATCGCCCTGGAGCGGGGGGCCCGGCTCCAGGGAAAAGAAGAATATTCACTGAAGGTAAAAGACGACCTTTCCGCACTGGCAAAAGAGATTGCCGGTTTGGACGGGCCGGCGGTCTTGCGCCTAGTGGTCGACCATAATACGGTACTCTTTGAACCTGTCTATACCTCTTTTCAAATCTTCCCCGATCAATGCATCTTCCGCCAGGGGGAAGTGATCGCGGAAGAACGGATCGGGCCGGACCTGGAAGAGGAGGAGATCCTTGACCGGATCCTCCGTCTCTTGCTGGTTGTCCGGAAAAAGGCTTTGGATAAGGGTATGATCTCCGAGGGCCAGTATATTGGGGAGGTTGCTTCCCTGCAGGAGGCGCCGGAATTGATTAAGAAAATCCGGGAGGGGGGGCAAACAGTCACCTTGCAAATGGTGGCGGTGGAAGATGTCTGGAGAACCCAAGGCCCTTTGCGGGTCGAGATTAAGTTGGGGGAGGAAAACCCGCATGTCGCAAGTGATTTTGGCAGTTGACCCGGGACGCCGGAAATTTGGCTACGCGGTGCTGGAAAAAGACGAAAATGAGCGGCGGGTTTCAGTTTTACGGAAGGGAGTTGCCCCGGCCGAAGAAGTAGAGCAGGTGGTCCGGGAGATTTGCACCGGTTTTTCCGTGGCGGCGGTGGTGGTCGGTGATAAAACCGGCAGCCGGGAGATGCTGGCCCGCGTGGGTGCGGCCCTGCACGGGCAGGCCACTGTTGTCCAGCGGATCGATGAGGCCTATTCAACTATGGAAGGAAGACGCCGTTACCTTCTGGAACACCGGCGGGGCTGGCGGAGGTTGCTGCCCCTGGGGTTGCAGGTCCCGCCTGAGCCCTATGACGATTATGTTGCGGTGGTTTTGGGAGAACGTTTTTTCGCCCAAATGAGCCCGTTGGTCCAGGGGTGGAGACGGCACAAAGGGGTAGAGGATGGTAATGAATAAATTCCGCGCGTACCTGGCCATTTTCATCTTTCTCTTTTCCCCCTTAACCATGGCTGTGGAAGGGTTGTTTCTCCCCTGCAATCATCCGGCCTATGAAGACCTGGCCGAGTTGGCCCGGGGCGGTTTATTACCGGGATATCCCTGGCAATACATAAGTGAGCAACAGAAAACTTTGACCAGGTACGAAATGGCTTACTATCTAAAAGGCCTTATTATCCGTTTGGATGATGACCTTTCACCGCCCGCCCTTACCGCCAGAGAGAAATACATATTAAAACGCTTGGTCCAGGAGTTCGGGCGGGAATTGACAGCCCTTGGCCTGAGCATGGAGGAATTTGAACGGCTTGCCCCGGTGAAATTGGCGTCGGTCTCCGGTTTCCGCGACGGATACCTGGAGTTGGACCTGATCCTGCAGGCAAATCGCGCGCGCGCGCGCGATACCGTGCGCCAACAAGCCGAAACTCTTGCCTTTTACAGGGATCTGGAGAGAAGGCCGCCGGGGGGATTGGCGGACGGCGAGATCGTACAAACGATGGCGGGGATTCAGATCGGCAATTTATCCCTGGCTACCGGTTATATATATAAAAACCCCTATCCGGGTTTTGGTTCAGGCTTAAGCGGGAGAAACAGGCAAGGCGACGGGCTTTTCAACTGGCCCGGCCTGCTCCGGCGAGAAAAAGAAGAGGATGGGACAGAGGATTACTGGCACCTTGACTTCCAGGGAAGGGTCTCCCTTTTTAGAAAGACCTCTGTTCATGCGGGTTTACAATGGAATTTTCAACCAGGACGCGACCGTCAATATCATTTTCCGCTCTTAAATCCCCGGGTGAATGCGGGTGTTTCTTTTCAACTCAGCGATTACCTGCGGATGATCGTTGATTATCAATGGTATAACGAGTCTGCCGGGGGAGAGCGGATTTTACAGACCTCGTTTGGGTTGGAATGGGGAAGTCATGCGCTTTTAACCTTGAAATACCAGGCGCTTCTCCTGGAACCGGCCTTGATCAAAGGCGAACTAACCTTCCGGTTTTAAGCGTGCCCGTGAAGTCGCCCGTGGCGTATTTACGGGCGAAGGGATCTTTCATATCTTAAAAAGATTCATGGTTATATTTTCAGAACTATAAAGGTGGGCTGGGAAAGAACCTGTGGTTAAAGGTACTACCGTCTTTTGCCCGGTGGGAAATATAAAGTTTACGCTGATACCATTTTTGGTAATTTAAAAAATAATGATTATCTCAAAAACCTGGATCCGCGCCCGTGGAGTATGCGCGGGTATTTTGTTTTTTTGTCACCAAACCTCCGGGGATTTGTCTACATACTATGTAACAAACCCTTCTCGTGCGGAGGGATGTAAAGGAGGGGGCTATGATGTCAACAAGGGTTGTTGCGGAGGCGCAGGCGCAGGTTCTGGTCGATGATACGGTCGAACTCTTTACGCCGGCGGAAAAGATCGACGAGATCCGCGCTGTGGTTGAAGATCTCCGTTGTCATATAATTCCGGGAAAAGTGATCTTCCAGGGGATTCTCCATAAACAAATTTTTTTCGTAAACAAAAGAAATACCGTTGTCCATCAACGGGTGGATATTCCCTTTTCCGGATTTGTTGATATTAACGGAGCCCAGCCGGGACAGGGTTGTCAACTCATCCCGGAAATAGTCTTCTTGGATTTTCAGCTGATCGCTCCAGACCGGTTACGGGAGAAGGTAGTAATCGACCTGACCATTCGCTTATTCAATTCGCCGCCGTTTGGCATAATAATCCCGGACGGACCGCAAAGCAACGTCAGTTTCCGCGGAAACCCCCAGGCTTTTATCGTCCGGGGTGGGGCAAAACAAGGAAGCAGCCGGATAACCGGCTGATAAAACACCGGGAGGTTTCTCCCGGTGTTTTATTTTTTAAATATTTATAACAAGTTTGGCATAGAATAATATAGACAAGTATATGGATGTTGTTATCCGGTGTTAAAAAGGAGGGTTTGGCATGACCGGAAAGACTACTCCCGAAGTCAGAGTGGCAGTGGCTTTCAGTTATCTTTTTCCCCCGCTTGGCCTGGTCTTTGTCTTTACAAAACTGCGGCGGGATTATTTTCTGCGGCACCACGGCAGTCAGGGGATTGCCTGGGGAATTTTCCTCCTCTTTCTCTGGTTAGCCCTACAGGTTGTGGTTTTTTTGGCCGGGATCATTCCTCTCCTGGGAAAGATCATCGCTTTCCTCGCAAAAGTAGTTTTTTTCGGTTTTTTTCTGGCATCGGTTTACTTCTTTTACTTGACATTGCGGGGGGAAAGATTTAAAATACCTTTGGTCTATGATATACTAGGGCCTAAATAAGCCGCTGTTTCCTTTGGGATTGCCGGAGTTTTTAAAATCTTCCGTGGGAAAGGAAGGAGGAGGAGCAAAACCCCGGGGAATCAGTGGGAAGGGATGACATAAGTAATGGGCAACCCTAGTCTCATCAGGGTAAAACCGGTTTTTACACGCCGGAATATTCTCCGGTTTCTTATGATAATCTTTGCGTTCGGTGCACCCTTAGGCCATGCCGCAATCGGCCTTTTTCTCTTTTTTCTGACGTTTCCTTTAATTTACCGGCAATATAAAAGAGAAAACCCGTCCTTTTCCTTTTTCGGCGAACTTATGTTACCCGTTGTTGCTTTGGTTCTTTCTTCCTATTTAAGCGCGTTTTTCGGGACCGATCCCAAAAAAGCGGTTTTCTTCACCACCGGACTGGTCTTAACGGCTGTCTCCGGAATCGTCGCCGGCCGGGTTTTTCTAAAAGACAAGGAATTTTTCTTCGTTTTTGCTATGCCGCTTTCTTTGGCCGCCATTACCCTGACAGGGCTTGTCGCCGCCTATCAGTATTTCTTTCTTGAGCCGGGCGCCCGGGCGACGGCTTTTATCGGAGCACCCAACCGTCTGGGAACCCTCTTGCTCATCTTTGGTTTGCTGGGGGTGTTCTTTCTTCTCGACCGGGCAAAAAACCGCAAGTGGGCGCTTATTCCCTACGGAATTATTGTCCTGACGGCGCTGGGGACAAGCCTATCCAGGGGGGCCTGGCTGGGAACAGCGGGCGGTCTTGTTCTCGTCCTCTTTCATAAAAAATCCGGCAAAAAGCTGCCTTTTGTCATTCTTACCATCTTCGTTCTGGCCGGACTTCTTTTTTTCCTGCAACCCCAGTGGCATGAGCGTTTTCTCAGTATATTCGATCTTCAGGGAAACATGGTCCGGATCAACCTGTGGAATGCGGCTTACCGGATTTTTCAGGACCATCCCTTGATCGGAACCGGTCTCGGGAATTTCCCGGCGGTCTTTCCGGATTATATGGAGGGTCCTGTGAAAAACACCCACCCGACTCCCCATAATCTTTTCTTTAATATCCTTTCCGATACGGGGTTGGTGGGTTTGGCGGTTTTTATTTGGTTTGCGGCCAAAGTTTCGGCCATGGCGCTTTTCTTGTGGCGGTACGGCGATCTCTTCGAAGCCGGGGTGGTAATAACCCTGGCGGCTCTTTTCATCAATGAGCTTTTCACGCATAACCTGTACACCGTCCAAATTGGTGGTATTATCTGGTTTCTTCTGGGAGCCTTAAGCATGCTCTATCAAGAAAAGAAGCTCCAGCCGGTTTCCTGAAGATAAAAAAATACTCCCCTCCGACTTGCTTTTTGGGGGCGGATCGTTTAAAATAGTAAGGCAGGGCGCCCGTAGCTCAGGGGATAGAGCACTGGCCTCCGGAGCCAGGTGCACAGGTTCGATTCCTGTCGGGCGCACCATTAAGAGATTAGAAGCGACGCGCTTTCCTGGCGTCGCTTTTTGGTTTTCCGAGAACTTACTCAGAAAAGATAGCAAGCCGGGGAAAAGGGCTCTTTGGCCCGGATTGATAGGGAGATGCAGTATCTTTCTGGCGTTTCTGCGACAAACTGGTGTTTGTGGGGGATTAAAATAAGACCCGGGGACAGGAGGACGGTGCAGAAGTCTTCGCCAAAAAAACCCCCGGCGGCAAGAGGTCCCGCCATGTTTTTTGCCGGTGGCGGCAGGGATTAACCGCGGGGTGGGCGAATATGTTTCAGGTTGTTACCTCTTTATCTGCGGTTTGAACCCTCCCGCTTCTGGAGAAAATGGAGGATGGAGGTGCCGGAATATGGAGGCCGGGGAAGCAAAAAAGAGGATTGAAAAACTACGGGCAGCCATCGAATATCATAATTATCTCTATTACGTGCTGGATGCTCCGGAGATCTCCGATGCCGAGTATGATGCCTTAATGAAAGAACTTCTGGCGCTGGAAGCGGCCTACCCGCAGTTTGTTACTGCGGACTCGCCGACGCAACGGGTCGGCGGGGCGCCGGCGGAGGCCTTCCGGACGGTGGCCCATCCTTTGCCTTTGCTTTCTTTAAACAACGCCTATGATACAGGTGAACTCATGGAGTTTGACCGCCGGGTGAAAAAGCAAACCCTTGCGGAACCCCTTACTTATGTTGGAGAACAAAAAATTGACGGTTTGACCGTGGCCTTGCTTTATCAGGACGGGGTTTTGGTCCAGGGCGCCACCAGGGGCGACGGCCTGCGGGGTGAGGATGTCACTGCCAATATCAGGACAATCCGGTCGATCCCCTTGAAATTGCGGGAAAAAATACCCGGCCGGGTCTTGGTGCGCGGGGAGGTTTTTATGACCAGAGACTCCTTTCAGGAGTTAAACCGGGAGCGAGAGCGCGCCGGCCAGCCCCTCTTTGCCAACCCGCGGAATGCGGCCGCCGGCTCTCTCCGGCAATTGGATCCGGGGGTAACAGCCACCCGCCCCCTGGACGCCTTTTTCTACGACCTCTTGCTCTGGGAAGGGGCGGCCAGTACGTTTCCTGCCACCCATTGGGAGGCCCAGGCCCTCCTTAAGGAATGGGGTCTGAAGGTCAACCCCTACTCCCGGCTTTGCGCCTCCATTGAAGAGGTGGTTGAATATTGCCGGGAATGGGAAGAGAAGCGCTCCACCCTTCCCTGGGAGATTGACGGGGTTGTGGTTAAAGTCAATTCCTTGGCCCTGCAGGAGAGAATGGGCACGACCGCCAAAGCCCCCCGGGCCAAGATCGCCTATAAATTCTCGCCGGAGGAGGCTTTCACCCGGGTCCGGGAGATCCAGGTCAATGTGGGGCGGACCGGGGTTCTGACGCCCCTGGCCATTCTGGAACCGGTACGGGTGGGCGGTTCCACTGTTGGGCGGGCTACTTTGCATAATGAAGATTTTATCCGGGAGAAGGATATCCGCGTCGGGGATGTGGTCGTCATCCGGAAGGCCGGGGAGATCATCCCCGAGGTGGTGCGGGTGGTGCCGGAACACCGGACCGGTACGGAGAAGCCATTTATCATGCCGGCGAGATGCCCGGCTTGCGGCGCTGCGGTCTACCGTGAACCGGGGGAAGCGGCCGTCCATTGTTTGGGGGCCTCCTGTCCGGCACAGCAAAAGGAGAAGATTATTCATTTTGCCTCAAAAAATGCGATGGATATTGCCGGGGTGGGGCCGGCCGTAGTCAACCTCCTGGTCGATAAAGGCTTGATCAAGGATGCTGCCGGCCTGTACGACCTGACCGCCGGGGACTTGGTTGGTTTGGAGAGGTTTGGCGCCAAATCCGCGGAGAACCTCCTGGCAGCGGTCGAACGCAGCAAAGAAAACCCGCCGGAACGCCTCCTCTTTGCCCTCGGCATCCGGCATGTTGGCGAGGAGATGGCCCGCAGGCTGGTCGGGCATTTCCGGGATTTGGACCGGATCTTTACCGCCACCAGAGAAGAACTGGTAGCTGTACCGGAGATCGGCGAAGCGATTGCCGACAGCATCCGGAGGTATATGGAAGAAGCCCAGAACAGGGAGTTTTTAGAGCGGTTGCGCCGGGCCGGTCTCAAGTTCAAAGCGGAAGAAAGGGAGGCGGTGGCGGAACCGTTGGAAGGAAAGACCTTCGTCCTCACGGGGGCGCTGGCCGCCTTTACCAGGGAAGAGGCGGAAGAGGCCTTGCGGGGACTGGGTGCGCGGGTGACTTCTTCCGTCAGCAAGAAGACCGATTATGTGGTGGCCGGGGAGAATCCGGGGAGTAAATACCAGAAGGCTATGGATCTGGGGGTACCGGTCTTGACAGAGGATGAGTTCTTACGGTTACTCGCGGATCTGCGGGCAACGGAAAGAGAGGCAAGCCAAAGGAGGGATAATTAATGAAGCTGGAGAAGGAGAAAGCAAAGCACCTGGCGGAGTTGGCTCGCTTGGAGGTCAGTGAGGAGGAGGCCGCAGAGTTTTCCCACCAGCTGAGCGAGGTCTTGGATTACGCCGGGAAGGTCCGGGAAGCCCCGGTGGAAGGGGTGGAGCCGACGATTCATCTCCTTCCCTTAACCAACGTTTTCCGGGATGATGAGGTCAAACCCTTTCTCACCCGCGAGGAGGCATTGGTCAACGCCCCCCGCCGGGAAGAGGGTTTTTTCCGGGTGCCAAGGATTTTGGAAGAAAACTAGGGGAAGGGAGGCTTTCTTGTTATTATGGAATTATCCACCCTCAGTCTTAAAGAAATCGGCGACGCGTTGCGGAAAAAGACCGTCTCGGCCCGGGAGATCACCGGGGTCTTCCTGGAGCGGATCAACCGGTTCAATCCGGAATTAAACGCCTTTGTGACCGTGGCGGAGGAAGAAGCGCTGGCAGCTGCGGACGAGGCCGATCACCGTCTAGCCCGCGGGGAAAGGGTCACACCGCTGACCGGGATTCCCGTGGCCGTGGCGGATACGATTTGTACAAAGGGGCTTAAAACCACGTGCGCTTCGCGGATGTTGGCGAATTTTATTCCCCCGTACGATGCGACCGTGGTCTCCCGTTTAAAAGAAGCGGGGGCGGTGATCATCGCCAAGACCAACAGCGATGAGTTTGGGGCCGGTACAACTACCGGCTACTCCGCTTTCGGCCCGGTCCGCAACCCTTGGGATAAAAACCGGGAACCAGGAGGGGACGGCGGGGCGGCGGCGGTAGCGGCCGGCCTGGCGCCGCTGGCCGTCTCTTTTGACACCGGCGGTTCCCTACGCCGGGCGGCCGCTTTTTGCGGGGTCGCCGGGTTGAAACCGGCTTACGGTTCTGTTTCCCGGTACGGCCTGGCGGCGCTGGCCCCTTCCCTTGAACAAATCGGCCCCCTGGCCCGGCGGGTCGATGATCTGGCCCTGCTTTACCAGGTTTTGGCCGGGCCGGATCCCCTTGACGCCACTTCGCTCCCGGCCGATGGCCCGGGGCGGGGCGGGGAGGAATTGACTGGCCCGGCGGCTAGCGGCAAGGGGCTGCGCATCGGTTTGCCCAGGGAATATTTTACCGGGGACAAGCTGCAGGCAGCAGTGAAAGAGCGGGTTCTGGCCGCCGCCGGGATCATAACAGGGGAGGGCGGAGAACAGGTGGATTTGACTCTGCCCTCTACCGAATATGCTCTGGCGGCCCATATTTTACTGGCCGCCGCTGAGGCCAGTTCAAGCCTGGCGCGGTATGACGGGGTAAGGTATGGGTACCGTTCGCCGGAGGCGGCAGATATCGACCTCTTGTATAAAAAGACGAGAACCGAAGGGTTTGGCAGTGAGGCGAAGCGCCGGATCCTCCTGGGCACCCTGGTCTTGAGCGCCGGGTCTTATAATGATTATTACCTCAATGCACAGAAAATAAGGACCCTGGTCATCCGGGAGTTTGCGGAAGCCTTCACCAAGTGTCACCTGATTTTAACCCCGGTCACCCGGGAGGTGCCCGGCCGGGCCGGCGAGGAGAGGTCCCCCTTAAGGCAGTACCAGGATGAATGCTATACAGTCGGCGCCAATTTGGCCGGTCTTTCCGGGTTGAGCGTCCCCTGCGGGCTGGTGGACGGCCTGCCGGTAGGGGTCCAATTATTGGCCCCCGCGGGAAGAGAGGCTCTTCTTTTCCAGGCGGCCCGTACCTTGGAAGCGGCGGTGGGAGAGTTTTCCCCGCCGATTCTCCGGGGGTAGATTCCAGAAAGCCGTTTTGCCGTCCGGCGGGTGGTTCTTGTGGCGACACGGCGGTAAAGACGGGGGATTTTAAAATGCAGGCAAAAGGAGGGCGCGGTTTTTGTTATGAATTATGAGACGGTTATCGGCCTTGAGGTCCATGTAGAATTAAAGACAGAGGCGAAGGTCTTTTGCGGGTGCGCCGCCCGGTTCGGGTCCGAACCCAACACCCATGTCTGTCCGGGTTGTTTGGGGATGCCCGGCGCCCTGCCGGTACTCAATAAAAAGGCAGTTGAGCTCTGTATCAAAGCAGGTTTGGCTTTACAATGCCGGATCGCCCCGTTCAGCAGGTTCGACCGGAAACAATACTTCTACCCGGATCTGCCGCAGGCTTACCAGATCACCCAGGACGATCTCCCGCTCTGTACCGGGGGGAAGCTTAAGATCGTCAATCCCGGGGGAGAAGAGAGAATAATCAGGATCAACCGGATTCACCTCGAGGAAGAAGCAGGCCGGACCTATCATTCGGGGATAGGGGCGACCGGCTACTCTTTGCTGGATTTTAACCGCAGCGGGTTGGCGTTGATCGAGATCGTCACCGAGCCCGATCTCCGCTCTCCGGCAGAGGCCAGGATCTTCCTGGAAAAGCTCCAGGAGATCCTGAGATATGTCGAGGTTTCCGATTGCAAGATGGAGGAGGGTTCCTTCCGTTGCGACGCCAATATTTCGGTGCACCCGGCCGGGAGCCAGGAATTTGGCCGGCGGATGGAGCTTAAAAACCTTAATTCATTCAAGGCGATCCAGGCGGCACTGGCATATGAAGAAAACCGCTTAGGCAGTTTACTGGCGGCAGGGACCCCGCCGGTGCAGGAAGAATCCAGGGGCTGGGATGAAACGCGCGGGATGACCTTTTTTATGCGCCCAAAAGAGAAAGCCTCGGATTACCGGTATTTCCCGGATCCGGATCTGCCGCCCTTGGTGATTGCGGAAGAATGGGTGGAGAAGATCCGGGAAGACCTTCCTGAACTGCCGGAGGAGAAAAAAAACCGGTATATGAAGGAATACGGGTTATCGGCTCAAGATGCGGATTTGCTTGGCGGTTCACGGGAGACGGCCGAATTTTTTGAGGCCACCCTCCGCCTCTATCCGGGTGAGGCCAAGACCGTGGCCAATTGGGTAATGGGGGAATTCGCCCGCCTGTTGAACCTGGAAAAACTCACGCCGGCGCAGAGCAAACTGAAACCGGAGGCGCTCGCCGCCATGCTGCAGATGATTGATGCCGGGGAAATCAGCGGGAAAATAGCGAAGACCGTCTTTGAAGAGATGTTTTATTCCGGCAAGTCTCCCCGGGAGATCGTGGAGGAAAAAGGGCTGGTGCAGATTAGTGATGAAAGCCAACTCGCCGCTCTGGTCCGCGGGATCCTCGCCAAACACCCGGGACCCGTGGCGGATTACCGGGCCGGAAAGACAAAAGCCCTTGGTTTTTTGGTGGGACAGGTAATGAAGGAGACCAAAGGTAAGGCAAACCCGGGGTTGGTCAATAAATTGTTGCGGGAGGAATTGGAGAAGTAGTACAGTTTAAACACGGCGGATGTGAAACCCGAGGAGACTACGGGAAAACTGCGGAAACGTTGCTGTGCCCAATTATCCCGGGACAGCAGAAATCCCGTGATCGCCGGCCGGTTCTACCGGCCCGCATCACGGGATTTTTTGTTCTGCTGTTACGGTTCTGCGGTTATGTGCACAGGTAATTAGGGAATTACAGGGAGCCAATTGGGATCCATCGGGGTTCCCGGTTTCACTGTTCCTCCGGTGCTCAAGGGGTGTTGTGTACCTCTTCCCTCTCTCCTTCGGCCAAGGGATGTTTTTCCGGGTAGACCAGGTCAACACCGGCAATCAGGGCGGCGGCCAGCAAGGTGCTGACTACCGGCGGCCGGACGTTAATCATAACCAGGGAATAGAGGTAGACCACTACTGCGGAGACGAGGAAAAGGATGATACTCCTGTCCCGGGGGGAACCGGGTTTAACGGCCATCTCTACCAGGGAGGAGATAACCGCAGTCAGCAGGCTCACCACGGCCAGCCGGCCAATAGTCAACCCGGAGAACCCGGGGACAATATAGCCGAGGAGAAAAAGGACGACAAATGTGGCGGCGGCCCGGATTACCAGGCGTATCCAGTTAATCTTCATTACCCACCCTCCTTTCAGATGGCAAAGACATGTTTACCGATGCGATTCACGATTGTTCTCGTCCAAACCCATGAACTTACGACTTTCGCGGGGTTGAAGAAGTAGAGGGCGCCGCCGGAGGGGTCCCACCCGTTGACAGCGTCACGGGCGGCCCGGATCGCTTCGTTACTGGGGTTATTATAAATCCGGCCATTGGTAACAGTTTCAAAGGCATGCGGCTGGTATAGTACCCCCGCCAATGAATTGGGGAAAAGCGGGCTTTCAATTCTGTTGAGGACGACAGCCCCGACCGCCACTTTACCGATATACGGTTCGGCTTCAGCCTCGGCATGAATCAGCCGGGCCAGCATATAGGTGTCCACCCCGGCCCGGGACCCGCCGCCGGCAGTGGTGGCCGTGGCCGCACCGCCGGTGGGGATCGTCAGACGCTGCCCGATCCTCAGGGTATTGGAGGCAAGGCCGTTAACTGACCGCAAGGTATTAACGGGGACTCCGACTCGCTGGGAGATGGTGTAGAGGGTGTCGCCCCGTCTTACTGTATAGGTCCAGCCGCCGGTAGAGGCGGCCGTGGCGCCGGTTGGGATGGTAATCCGTTGTCCGACCCGGAGGGAGTCGGTCCACAACCCGTTTCTCTGCCGCAGACTGCCCAGGCTGACCCCAAAACGCTGCGCAATTCCCTGCAAGGTATCACCCCTTTGGACGGTATAGGTCCAGTCCGCCGCGGTTCCGCCCGCCAACAGGAAAAGCAGGCCCAAGCTGATAACAATGACCAACAGCCTTTTCAAAATTTATCCCCCTTTCTTTTTTCCTTATTCTTGCCCTTACATAGGGGGAATATGTATACTCTGTGCACCGCTCCCTGCAGGCGTGCGGGCGACAGCCGGGCGGCCCCGCTTGGGTTTTTAATAAGAAAGAGATCTCCAGGTAAGAGGAGCCGCACCGCCGGCCGACGGCAAAACCTCTCCGGCCGCTGCCGGCGAAACCGGTGTTTCCGGTATAAAAGACCGGGTTTTATTATAGATATTTTTATGGATATCTATTTGCGGGAGGGGGGTAAGATGGATTACCTGACACGGGCGAAATATGACCACAGGGCTTTACGGATGATGCTGGATGTTCAGGATGAGATCCTGACCAGGCTGGCAAAGGCCCGGGGGGTGAACCTGCTTCATTTGGAAGAGATTTTGCGGTTTTGGAAGGAGTTTTTCTGCCGGGAGCACCTGCCGGCCGAGGAGGAGTTCTTATTCATTGCTCTTCGGCGTTTGGAGCACCCGGCCTTGACGGAATTGGCCGCAGAGCATGAAGAGTTATGTTTTTCCCTGGAGAAACTGGCGGCGATCGCCGGGGAATTGCGGTCCGGGAAGCCCAATTCCGGCCGGAAGTTTATGGAAACTGGGAGAAACTTTGGCCTGCTTTTGGAGAGGCATCTGAATAAGGAAAACAGTATTTTTGCTGAATTAACAGTGAAAGAGTACGGAGCCGCCGATTTTGCCAGGCCGCTTTCACCGGAGGATCTTTCCAGGCTGACCCGGCTTTTTTCCCTCTTGAACGACCTGGCCGGCGAATACTTGGGCAGGGAGTATGATACCGCCTGGCTACAGGTGGAGGGGAGGAAGGAACCGGTGGCAGACAGGAAGGCGGCAGAAGAGACCCAGGCAAATACGGAGGAAGCGGCGGAAGAAAATAAGGAGGAAGCGTACGAGCGCGCAACAGCAGAAGGGGCCCCGGAAGCAGGCTGTGGGGAAACGGCAGAAGGGGTCCCGGAGGCAAGTTGTGGGGAAACGGCAGAAGAGGTCCGGAAAACGAGCTGTGTGGAAACGAAGGAAAAGACCCCGGGGGCAAACTGTGGGGAAGCCGGGGAAGTTAATCATAATGGTTAGGAGGAAGATGAACAAAGGAAAAGAGCAGGGATCAAGGAAGGGAAAGCGAATTATGAATTAATACAAGTAATGGATTAATGTGAGTTAAGTAATGCCAGTTAAGCAATGCAAGTATTGAATGCAAGTATTCGTATGTCAGTTAAGTAGTGTAAATTGAGCAATGTAATCGAGTAATGTAATTAAGTTAAGCAATGTTAGTCAAAAGCTAACCCGTGCACCTGCTTGCGCGCGTACGGGATGCAGAGGAGAGCGGTTATGAAGTATTGGGCGGACTTCCATATTCATTCTAAATATTCCATTGCCACCAGTAAAAATTGCTGCCCGGAACAGCTGGAATTATGGGCGCGCCGCAAGGGGTTGACAGTGATTGGTACCGGTGATTTTACACATCCGGCCTGGCGGGAGGAACTCCGGGAAAAACTGGTTCCCGCCGGGGACGGGTTATGGCGCCTGAAACCGGAATACCGGCTGGAAACAGCTGAGGTTCCCGGCGCCCCGGAGGTGCGCTTTGTCGTCTCCGGGGAGATCAGTCTGATCTACAAAAAAAACGGGCGTACACGAAAGGTTCACCACCTCTTACTCTTGCCCGGCTTGGATGAGGCGGAGCGGCTGGCCGGACGCTTGGAGAAGATCGGGAACATCGCCGCTGACGGCCGGCCGATCCTGGGTCTGGACAGCCGTGCCTTGCTGGAAATGACCTTGGAGACCTGTGCGGAGGCGATTTTTATTCCCGCTCATATCTGGACCCCGCATTTTTCTCTTTTTGGCGCCAATTCCGGGTTTGATGCAATTGAAGAGTGTTTTGAGGATTTAACCCCGGAAATTACCGCCCTGGAGACCGGACTTTCCTCCGACCCGGCCATGAACTGGCGGCTTTCCACATTGGACCGGTTTTTGCTGGTTTCAAACTCCGACGCCCATTCCCCCGCAAACCTGGGGCGGGAAGCGAACCTTTTCGCCACCGATCTCTCATACCCGGCGATCCGGAAGGCCCTTACACCTCCGGGCGAAGGCTTCCTGGGGACAGTGGAGTTTTTCCCGGAAGAAGGGAAATACCACTGGGACGGGCACCGGGCCTGCGGGATCCGGTGGGCGCCGGCCCAGACCAGGGAATATCAGGGAAAATGTCCGGTTTGCGGGCGAAAGGTGACCACCGGTGTCCTCCACCGGGTGGAAGCCCTGGCCGACCGGGCGCCGGGGGAAAAACCCGCAGGCGCCCGCAGGTATGAACGGTTGGTCCCCCTGGCGCAAGTGATCGCAGCGGCTGAGGGAGTGGGGGTGAAAACGAAGAAAGTAGAGAATATTTATAGGAAGCTTTTGCAAAATTGCGGACCGGAACTGGATATCCTGCAGGAAACACCCATTGACGAGATCCTGAGGAGCGCCGGACCGTTAACAACCGAAGCTATTCGCCGGGTACGCCAGGGACTTTTAGAGATTAACCCCGGTTTTGACGGGGAATACGGGACGATCAGGATCTTTCAGGAGGGGGAACGCCAGGCTTACCTCGGACAGGCCGCCCTGTTTGCTTTTGCAGCGAGCGGAGAGGAGGACCGCGGGTCCGTACCGGATTGCCCGGTTTCATCCGCAACAAAGAAAGGAAAAGGGGAAAAACAGGAGCGGGCGGGCTTACCGGCCCTGAACCCCGAACAAAAAAGGGCGGTGACCGCCGGCGCCCCACAAGTCCTGGTGGTGGCCGGCCCGGGCACCGGCAAAACCAGAACCCTCTTGCACCGGGTGGAGTTTCTTCTGGAAAAAGGGGCGGATCCGGCGGAGATCACCTGTGTTACCTTTACTAGAAAAGCCGCAGCCGAGATGCGAGAGCGTCTCCAACGGCTGCTCACGCCGGTATTCGGCCCGCGAAAGGCTGGCGCCGTCCGGGTCGGCACTTTTCACCAGCTTTGTTTGGATCTCCTCCGCAGATCTCCGGCTTGGACCGGACGGACGCTGGTTTCCGAGTGTGAACTGGCCGGTTTTTTCCCGGCGGAAACCGGGATCCGCCGGGCTTTGCTGGCCGTATCACGGTTGAAAAACAGCAATCTTTCCCCGGATGATCCGGAAGTCCCTGAAGAGTGGCGGGATTTTTACCGGCGCTACCAAGAGTTTCTCCGGGAGGAGGGCCTTTTGGATTATGATGAGATCCTGGTGGAAGCGATCCGTCTCCTCCGGGAAGGGCAGGTCCCGGCGGAGGTCCAAGCCGGGTACCGTCACCTTTTGGTCGATGAGTTTCAAGATGTGACACCCCTTCAGTACCAGCTTATCAAGTTGTTGGGGAAGACCGGGGCAACCCTTTTTGTCATCGGCGACCCCGACCAGTCGATTTATGGGTTTCGCGGGGCCGACGCCACCGTCTTTCAACATTTCCGCAGGGATTATCCGGCAGCCGCCGAGATCCGGCTACGGTTGAATTACCGTTCAACGCCGGTCATCATCAGCGCTGCGCAGCAACTGATCAGCAGGAATCCGGCGCCGGGGGGACGGGCCTTGCTCGAGCCGGCCCGGCCGGCGGTGGACGGGCCGCTCATTACCTACCTGCCGGCCTCCGGGGAAAAGGCGGAGAGTATTGCTGTCGTCCGGGAGATCATCCGGCTGGTGGGGGGGACGGATATGCTCAGCGCCCACGGGAGCTTCCGGGGGGGCAAAGAAGGCGGCAGTTATAGCTTTGGGGATCTGGCTGTTTTGTTCCGGACCGGACGTCAGGCGGAGGCGTTGGAAAAAGCCTTATGCAAAGAAGGCCTTCCTTATAAGGTGGCCGGCGAAAAGGACCTCTTTCATCTGCCGCGGGTCCGGGAGACCGTTACCTTCCTCCACAGCCTGGTGGAAGAGGAAGACCGCCTGCTCTTTGCGGCGTTGGGCCTTCCTTGTTTTTTCCCGGGCCAAGAGGCCATGGACAAGCTGGAGGCATTACGCAGGCAAGATCCCCGGGCTTTCCGCGCCGCCCTGGCCTTGGAAGATCATTTTTCTCCGGAGGTCAGGGAAAAATTAAACTCCTACCATACCTGTAGAAAGAAATATCAGTCGTTGTTGGCGGAAGGAGTGACGGCGTTTCTTGGGGAATGGATCAAGGACCGGGGTTGGGAGGAAGCAGAGGAAATGGAGCGCCTGCGCGGGATGGCCGCTTTGAGCAGTGACCCGGCGGATTTTTTAGCCCGGGTCACCCACGGTAAAGAGCAAGACGTGGAGCGGGAGGGAAAAGGAGGACCGGCCCCGGAATATATCCAGCTGATGACGATCCATGCCGCCAAAGGCCTGGAATTTCCGGTGGTTTTAATCACCGGCCTGGAAGAAGGGCTCTTGCCGTTGGCCGGTGAGGAGAGCCCGGAGGAGATTGAAGAGGAGCGGCGCCTTTTTTACGTCGGTTTAACCAGAGCCCAAAGGGAAGTGATTCTTTTTTCCGCCGGGCGCCGCCGGCGCTTTGGCACGCGCACGCGCGACACGACTCCTGCCCTTCCCTCCCGGTTTTTGCAGGAACTTCCTGCGGAAAAACTGCAGCGGCGGCTGATAAAGAAAAAACCGCCCAAACCGGTACAGCCGGGACTATTTTAGAACTCTTTTTAATAATGATCTGGTTTAAACCCTATATTAACGGTTTGATTTAGATATCCTAATTTGCGATATTTCCATCTTTATGTACTGGACAATATTGGCAAAGAAAGGTCTTCTCGTTTTTTCCACGCGCGGTTGCGTACGGGAATTGGGCCTGTAAGGGGTATGGGAAGGAAGAGGAAACAATGGAAAACCCCCCGGAGATTAACGCTGCCGAGCTTTCACCGGCGCTTTGGGCATATTTGGGTGATGCCCTCCATGAACTGGCTGTCAGAGAATATCTGCTGGCCGGGAAGAAATACTCCACCACCGGTGCTTTGCACCGGGAAGCTATCCGTTTGGTAAGGGCGGAGAATCAAGCGCGCCTCCTGCAGCTTTTGGCGGAGGAGTTCACACCGGAAGAAAAGGAGATCCTCCGCCGGGGCCGGAACCAAAAGAGCGGTCATATCCCGGCTCATACCGATCCGGTTACTTACCGCCACAGTACCGCTTGGGAAGGGCTCTTGGGTTATCTATACCTCACCGGGAAAAAGGAAAGGGTGAAGAGTTTGTTGGCGAAAGCATTGAAGGCTTTGGAGAAGAATCTGCCATGAAAGTGACCTTATTGACCTGCACCCCCGAACCCGACCGGGTGGTTGCCGCCGCCGCCCGCCTCTGCTATTCCCCGGAGGACCCCGCGGCAATCCTCAGGGGGCTGACCCCCGCCCGGCAAAAGGAGTTGCTGGCGCGGCTGCGGACCGCCGGCCACGATTCCCCTCTGGAACACGCCTCCTTTACTTTCACCATTGAGGGAGTAAGCAGGGCTTTAAGCCACCAGTTGGTCCGGCACCGGATCGCTTCTTATTCACAGCGTTCCCAGAGGTATGTGAGTGAGGCGGGGTTTACTTTTGTCGTCCCTCCTTCGGTCCGGCGGTCGCCTGCAGCGGAAAAGAGGTTTCATCATTTGATCGAAGAAATCCGGGAAGCCTATAAGGACCTTGTGGAATTGGGGATCCCCCGCGAGGACGCGAGATACCTCCTGCCCAATGCCTGCACTACGCAGCTGATGATGACGATGAACGCCCGGAGTCTCCTGAACTTCCTGGAACTCCGCTGTTGCCGGCGGGCCCAGTGGGAGATTAACTGCTTGGCCTGGAAGATCCGGGGCCTTTTGCAAGCGGCGGCGCCGCTCACCTTTGCCTTGGCCGGCCCCGCCTGCCTGGTCCGGGGGAAGTGCCGGGAGGGCAAACACACCTGTGGAGAGCCGTACACCAGGGAGGAGGCGGAAAGGCTCGAGGAGATGGAGGAGGAGTCGTGAAGAAAGAAGAGCTCATTGAAGGGCGTAATCCGGTGCTGGAAGCGTTAAGAGCCGGCATTCCCCTCAGTGAAATCCTGGTGGCCCACGGGAGCCAGGGGAAGGAGGTCGAGACCCTGATTGCCCTGGCTGGAGCGGGGAAAATCCCCGTCTCCCACTGGGAGAGGGCTTATTTGGACCGGCTTTCCAAAACCGGGCGGCACCAGGGGGTGATCGCCCGTGGCTCTCTACCGGCCACCCGTTCTTTAGATGACCTTTTTGCGGCGGCGGAAAGCAGGGGCGAGGCGCCGCTTTTTCTCTTGGCAGCCGGGGTGGAGGACCCCCGGAATCTGGGGAGCATAATCAGGACCGCCGAGGCGGCGGGGGCTCATGGCCTCCTTATCCCCGAACGGCGGGCGGCCGGCCTCACGGCCGTAGTTGCCCGGGCCTCTGCCGGGGCCCTCTACCATTTGCCCGTAGCAGAGGTAAAAAATACCGTCCGGGCCATGGAAGAACTGAAAAAACGCGGTTGCTGGCTGGGGGGGGCCGATATGAGCGGCACCCCCCTTTGGCAGGAGGATTTTGATTTTACCGCCCCGGTCTGTCTGGTTCTGGGCGGTGAAGGTAAAGGCCTTACCCGTCTGGTCCGGGAAACCTGCGATCTATTGGTTGGGATCCCGCAACGCGGGAAGGTGGCCTCGCTGAATGTCTCGGTAGCCGCTGGAATCATCCTTTATGAAGTGGTACGCCGCCGCACCCGGGAACTGCCTGATCGTGGCGGAAACTTATAGGATATAGGCCTGTTTCATTGGGCGTAAGCCTCCCCCACCCCTTTCTGTCCCTCCCTCCTTTTATACTGCTGTGAATTAGTACCGGGAAGACCGGAAAAGAGCGGCGCCTGCGTTATGGAAAAAAGGGGGACAGAGGAATTTCCTTGACGGTTGTAACGGCCTGTTGTATAATTAGGTGTGGACAAGGGTTGTTACAAATTCTGTCTGGAGGGCGATAATGTGGGGGCTAATCCGCAGAAAGATTTAAATGCCTACGAAAACATGATGGACGAAGCGATTGTGGAGGCCGCCAGACAGGGTAATGTCAGCGCTCAGGAATATTTAATCAACAAGTACTAGAATTTTGTTCGTGCCAAAGCCAGGTCTTATTTTCTAATCGGCGCCGACCGGGAGGATATTATCCAGGAGGGTATGATCGGGCTTTATAAAGCCATTCGTGATTTTCGCCATGACAAACTGGCATCTTTCCGGGCCTTTGCTGAACTTTGTATTACACGGCAGATCATTACTGCAATTAAAACGGCAACACGGCAGAAACACATCCCGTTGAATTCTTACGTCTCACTGAACAAACCTATTTATGATGAGGAATCCGACCGGACTTTACTGGATGTCATCTCCGGAAACAAGGTGACCGATCCTGAAGAATTGGTGATCAGCAGGGAAGAGTTTGTGGACATTGAACATAAAATGGGAGAATTCCTGAGTGATCTGGAATGGAAGGTACTCAT
>JAAYIC010000009.1 GCA_012735195.1 Bacillota bacterium | reverse complement strand
GGCGTACCAGCACCATGAACGGGAAGACGGGTCCGGCTATCCCCGCGGGCTCCGTGATAAAGAGATTCATCCTTTTGCGAAAATTGTTGCGGTGGCCGACTCGTATGATGCCATGGTCTCCAAAAGGCCATATAAAAAACCTGTCTTTAACCATATAGCCCTCGCCGAACTGAAAGAAAAAAGCCCATTAAAATATGACAAAAAAGCCACCACTGCCCTGACTTGGGCAGTGGCTCCGTATCCCATCGGCAGCGTTGTTGTTTTGACAAACAAAGAAAAAGCGGTTGTGGCCAATGTGAAGCGGAAAAAGACTATTGTCCAGATTATAAACGGAAAAAACAAAAGCGATTATATTGAGATTACTAAGGATACGGAGATCCAAATCGAAGACCGTCTGGCCTAATCCTCGGTATTTAAACCCCGTTTTCCCCCTTATAACTTACTTTTTCAACATGAAACTATCGACTTTCGACTTCAACTGCCCCGCCAGATCCGCCCAGAAATTTTCGGAAGCCGTTGCGGTTACCAAATACACCCGGTCCCCGTCTTTTACCGCTTTTGCATACCAATGCAAACCAAACCCCTGCGGTTCCCCGGCAAATTCCAAAGTGATCACGTCTTTTCCCGGTGTTGCCAGCTCAAGCAATTTCCACCCCGCCCCTGCAATCTGTTGCTTTGTCAGGGCGATATAATCCTCCATAGTTCCAGGGTAGGGCTGAATCTGAATATTAATATTTGGGGCAAAGCCGTCTGCTGTTGGCGGCAGAAACATCACCAACACCTGATAGGGTTCGGCGCCAACCTCCCCCTCCAGCGCATCAATGGTAAAACCATTCTTTTCATAAACCAAAGTTGAGGCCAGTCCCGGCGGGCAGGTTACAAACAGCAGGATAAGAGAGAGACAAAGAAAGGTTTTTTTCATTTATTTTCTCCTTTCTATTTTTAAGAGAAATTTGAGAAAAATCGAGGCAAACACCGGTTTTAAGTATAACAGACCTCCCTGAATCTGTCAATTCCTCCCCTGTGGTCACAGAAGCAAGGAACAGCAGACTTTTATCCCCTATCCCGGTCAAATTTGGCAACAAAAAACCTCCTGTGCCAAGCCCAGGAGGCTCGTTTATTTATAAAATTAAATTGATTCCGGTTGGTGGGAAAGGGGGGACTTGAACCCCCACGGCCTGTTGGGCCAACGGATTTTAAGTCCGTAGCGGCTGCCGGGTCCGCCACTCTCCCAATGGAGGCGGCACCCAGATTCGAACTGGGGATAGAGGTTTTGCAGACCCCTGCCTTACCACTTGGCTATGCCGCCTGAAAAAAATGGAGCGGAAAACGGGATTCGAACCCGCGACCCTCGCCTTGGCAAGGCGATGCTCTACCACTGAGCTACTTCCGCTCGTCATCTACATTTTAGATAATACCATAAAAATTACGCGGCTGTCAAGAGGCTAACGGGCGAAAATATGCCTGCCAATTCTGGTTGTCACCGGCCGGGACCAGATCCACCGGGAAGTGGTGCGCGCCGGATTATAAAAATACAACGCGCCGTTGGTCGGATCCCAACCGTCCAAAGCCAGTTGCGCCGCACGGTAAGCTTTTGCATCCGGTTCCAGCCAAATCTGGCCGTCCCGCACGGTGCAAAATTCACCGCGCCGGAAAATATTGCTCCAGAGATTATTGGGGAAATTTGGGTTCCTGACCCGGTTCAAAAGAACCGCACCCACCGCCACCTGGCCCTCGAGCGGTTCTCCCCTGGCCTCGGCAAAAATGACCCGGGCCAATAAGGCAAGATCCTCATTATTATAACCTCTGTTGTTTTGTGTAGGTGCGCGCCGGGGGCCGGAGGCTTGTTCTGCCGCCACCCGGTTTCTGACGGACGGAGCAGCCGGTGCAGACCTCTCCGTCTCCCCGCTGTCAGCAGTCGTCACTCCCGCAGGGCGGCCGGTGTCAACAGGGGCTACCCCGTCGCCGGCAGGGTCCGGCTGCGTAACGGCTGAAGCGACTCTTTCCTTTTTCTCTCTCTTCTGCTTATTGCCTTCAGGATTCTCTTCTGCCGCCTCTCTTTTCATGGCAATTCCGTCCTTGACCGGCTCATATCCGGCGCCGGCAAAGAAAATGCCCGCCCCCAATGTTCCCAAAAAAGGAACAAACCAGCATAAAAGTATGACCAATGTTACCCGGCGTAAAACAGGGGGTTGAACAAACCGTCGCAACCTTTTTCACCTCCACCGTTGTTTACGATGATACCATAGGTTGCAACAAAGGGCTAGAGAATAATCTTTTCATTTTATGTTAAGTAAACCCATTAACAAACCGCTTCTCCGGCAAAAAGCAGTGACGCTACGGGTTTACCTCGGCCCCACCCCTCTGGTTATACCAGGTTACTGGAAAGTGATACCCAGTCCAAGATAGATATTTTTCGAATGGTCATCATAACTCAACTGTAAAACCAATGGTGACAAAATCCGGTAAAAACATTCTATTCCATTCACTAATTTTTCCTCTTGAAAAGAGTACCTGGTCCCTACGGTCAACAGTAAACCGGTGGTTGGGTTGGAATGAATAAACCCGCCGCCGAACTGAAGGCCCACGCTTTTCCGGAGATTGACCCCCAATTCACCATACAATCCGGACCGCCGGTCAAAATCAACAATGGTGTTGCTTAAAGAAATATCAAAGGCATGACTGTTTTCAGTGGCCTCTGAAACAACCTTGGTCATGATCTCACCGCGGTTAAAATAACCCATTTTCCGCGCTTCCAGCTCCAGATCGGTACTGATCCAAACGCAATTTCTCCAAGCCTGAGCGGGAATTGCCGTCAGCAATGTCAAGACAAGGACCAACAGGAAAATCCGTCCTATCTTCTTCTGCACCACGCATACCTCCTGTCGAAATATATCTTTTATATACTTCGCCATGCAGGAGAAAAACCTTTTTTCATCAGGAAATTTTCGCTGAATCCCGAAAATAAAAAAAAGCCTTGACCAGGCTTTTTCCATTGCAATCTGCGCGGCTTATGTGATATGGTTTTTGATCGATTAACCACAAAAAACTGGTGGAGATGACCGGATTCGAACCGG
>JAAYIC010000006.1 GCA_012735195.1 Bacillota bacterium | reverse complement strand
CAGTAACATGGGAGTTGCCCGCGGTTAAATTCCAAATCAGCCAAGTATCAATCGTACCGCAAATTACCTCTCCTGATTCTGCTTTTTCCCGGAGTTCATTGTTTTCCCGGAACAACCAGGCAATTTTTGTGGCGGAAAAATAAGCGTCAATTCCGGGTGCTCCGGTTTTTTCCCGCACCTCATCTTCAAAACCGGCTTTCTGCCATTCGTAACAAATATCCTCTGAGCGGCGGCACTGCCAACTAATGGCGTTAGTTACAGGCCGGCCGGTTTTTTTCTCCCAAAAGAGCACGGTTTCCCGCTGATTGGTGATACCGATAGCCGCCACCTTTGCCATAGGTACCTTCGCACTTATCTCCTGAAGGGACTCAACTACTGATTGCCAAATATCTTCCGGTTCATGTTCAACCCATCCCGCCTGCGGATACAGCACCTTAATTTTCCGGTAGCTTTCCGCGACAATCTTTCCCCGCGCATCTACTGCCAAGACTTTTGTCCCGGTTGATCCCTGGTCAATGGCTAGGATTAGTCTATCATCAGCAGCCAAAATGATAACCTCCTCCCGTTAAATATTGCTGGGCGGGGAAGGCCAACAACCTTCCCCGCCTTTTTTATCTACCGCAGGGGCTGATCCGGATATAAAACTTTCCATGCTTCCTCGGTCTTCATGATCTCTGTCCCCGAGAACCATAACCCGGGATTATCCTTCTCAATCATGATAATGGGAGCGTAAGCCTCAACCGGAATCATGTCCCTTTTTCCTTCAAGTGCCAGGTTTGCCATATTAACTGCCAGTTCTCCAAGCATTTGTGGGTATTGCCCAAAAACGGCTGTCAAGGGGGAATCGGGCCTCGCCATTTCCTGCAAGACAGCTTGATCCGCGTCTGTTGCCACAACAAAGATCTCCCCCACCCTGCCTAACTCTCTAATCGCTCTGGATGCGCCAATCGCCGGCAACCCCCAAGTACAATAGACTGCATGCACATTAGGGTTGGAAAGCAGATAGCTCCTCATCTGTTGGTAGCTGGTGTTAACAGCGTCAACAACAGAGGTTTCAAACCGGGTTACCACTTTAACATCGGGATAATCCATAATCACGGTATCCAGCATGCGACCACGAATTGTTAAGCTGTGCCATCCCGGGGTATCAAAAACAACAATGTTCCCCTTGGCTTTTAATTTGTTCACCACATACAACGAGAGTTTCTCTCCACCGTTGAAGTTATCCGAGGTAACATTGCAGAGAGCATAGGGGGACGGAATGTCAATGGTTATTGCGGGAATACCCGCTTGCTGCAGTTTTTGCAATACCGGTCCAAAAGCGGGACCCTCTCCACCGGCAATAATCACCGCATCAACCTTCCTGGCAATGAAGTTTTCCACGTCCGCTACTTGCTGGTTTGTATCACCACGAGCGTTGGTATGAATGATGTCATGTCCAGATTCTTTAATAGCTTTTCTTATTCCCGCCACTACTCCACGGTTCCAATCATTCGACAAGTGCTGACTCGCAACTCCAATTGTCTTCTTCTTCGGAGCCGCTTCACCCATAACCGAGCCCAATAAGACAACCACTAGCAGAACACTAAGCACCAGTACTAAGCTTCTTCTCATCTGTTTTTCCTCCCTCAAAGTAAGTAGT
The DNA here is from genome assembly GCA_012735195.1 of Bacillota bacterium. Classification (GTDB taxonomy): domain Bacteria; phylum Bacillota; class UBA4882; order UBA10575; family UBA10575; genus JAAYGG01. The sequence continues at coordinate 1,792 of JAAYIC010000006.1, read as the reverse complement.
GAAGTGTTTGGTGAAATAGGGGTACATCTAAAAAGTAAAAAGCCCGGTTAGTCAGATCCCTCCTTTCTTATTTTTCTAGAGGCTCCATTAATAGATGAGCCCTACTAGCCCCCAAGCGTTCAGCCCCTGCTTTAAGCAAAGACATTGCCTGGTCATAATTGCGGATACCACCGGAGGCTTTAATTTTTATCTTGTCACCCACTGCTTTGTATAACAGCGTCACATCCTCAACTGTGGCGCCACCAGGAGTAAATCCGGTGGAAGTCTTAACAAAATCGGCCCCGGCAGCGGGGGCAAATACGGGCATATCCTGATTTCGCCCCAGATCGGGCTGGCCATTGATAAAGAGGGCCACGACTCGGAAAACGCTGAAGAAATAGCGATGGCCCATTATTATTCAGTCCGGCTGACCCGTTATGATATCCGAGTGGAACTGACTCCGGCAGAACACGCTGCCATTTACCGGTTCACTTTCCCCCAATCCGAAGAGGCCCATATCCTCTTTGACCTGGGGCATAACATCCCCGGCGACATCACCGGTACCCCGTCCCGCGGGTATCTGGAAGCCGGAGAGGTTAAGATCGACAGCGAAAATAATAGGATCACCGGCTGGGGGCAGTATTACGGCGGCTGGCAGGCTGAAGCCTACAGGGTTTTCTTTGTCGCCGAGATCAGTAAGGCCGGCAGCGCCCACGGCGTCTGGAAGGACGGAAAAATCCAGGCGGGAGGAGACGCAGTTGCGGTTGCTACCCCCAAGGAACGGATCGGCGCTTATTTTCAATACGAAACCGGGAAGGATGAAATAATCTACCTCAAAATCGCCGTCTCCTTCCGCAGCCTTGAACAGGCGAAAAAACATTTGCAGGAGGAGATCCCCGGGTGGAACTTTGCCGCGGTGGCCGCCGCCGCCCGCGCCAAATGGAACGAGTACTTAAGCATGATTCTGATTGACGACCCCACGGCCACCAGGGAGCAGCTGACGATCTTCTATACAGCCCTCTACCATACGGCAATCATGCCCCGCGACCGCACGGGGGACTGTCCGTGGGAGGATTACGCCGGGCCTTACTGGGACGACCATTACGCCATCTGGGATACCTTCCGGACTCTCTTCCCCTTATATGTCTTGGTGAAACCAAGTATTGTCCGGGATAATATCAACTCTTTCATCGCCCGTTTCCACCGGAACGGCAAGGTGATGGATGCCTTTATTGCCGGTCGCGACGGCGGTTCCCCCCAGGGTGGCGATGCGGTGGATACGGTGATTGCCGACGCTTACCTGAAAGGGATCACCGGCGTGGACTGGTATGAAGCCTACGCCATCCTGAAAGATGCGGCAGAAAACAAAAGACTGCCCGCCTACCGCGAGCACGACCGGGGCTGGATCCCCGACGATCTGGTGAAAGGCTGGCCGCCGGCCAGCGTCTCAAAAACCCTGGAATTTGCCTATAACGACTTTACCACCGCCCTGGTCGCCAGGGGCCTGGGTTTTACAGAGGATTACGAGAGATACCTGAAGAGAAGCAGGCAATGGGAGAATCTGTGGAGCAGCCGGACAAAAAGCAACCGGCCGGGAAGCCGCAGGTATTCCGGGTTCATCCGGCCGCGACTGTCCAACATGGCCTGGGTTCCTTATAACCCGGACAAATGGTATACCTGGGACGGGCCGTTCTTTTATGAGGGTTCGGCCTGGACCTATTCCTATTACGTCCCCCATGATGTCCACCGGCTGATCCAACTGATGGGAGGCCCGGAGAAGTTTGTGGCCAGGACGAAATATGCCTTTGAGAAT
>JAAYIC010000058.1 GCA_012735195.1 Bacillota bacterium | reverse complement strand
TCCGCCGGCCGGCTGTATTCGACCCCCAATCCCCGCATCATGGCAAAGGGTTGAATATCAATGGCCAACGGCTGGACTCCCGCTTCCTGCAGGACATCCAGGTGGCTGCGGATGATATCATTATGGGCACAGACAAGGATCACTTCCATCTCGCCTTCATTCCGGTTCCTGCCGATGATCTCAAAATCAAACATTACTTCATCTACAGGATAAGGGATGTACCGTTCGGCTTCCCAACGGATGGCGTTTGCTGCTTCCTCATCCTCCATTAAAGGCATCTTCAGGTGACGTACCACCACGTCCTGCCCGGCAATGGCCACAACCACCCTTTTCTGCCTAATCCGGCCGGCCCTCAAAACCTCCCTGATGGCCGCAGCCACCGCTTTCCGGTCGGCCACCACACCGGCATCTATGGCCCCTTCGTCCAAAGGCACGGCGGCAAATCTGTTCACACGAAAGGTACTGTCTCCCGATACCCGGACCACCTTTACCCCCCGGGTCCCGATATCAAGGCCCACACCCACTTTAGCCATGATCACTCCTCGCTTTTCCTCCGGACTGTCTGTTCTCTAAAACTGTCCGGGATCAATTTCTTGCCAACTGACAACGGTAAAGACCGTCTGCGCTGACCCATTATCACCGCCGCCGCCACTACCACCCTGCCCGTCAATGAGGACCCCCGGGATGTTGAGGTTCATGGGAGCGGCATAAAGATCGCATTTATTGTTTACGTGCACTGTTCCTTTAGCCCGCAGGCGGCCGACTAAACGACCCACAGATGAATTTATATGAATATCCTTTTCTGAATACAGAAAAATTTGCGCCGTTTCAGATCCGGCCTCTATTCCGCCGTTTATATGCAGATTACCCCCGGCAATCAGATTAAGGGTGGCATCTGGGTTGTTCAAAACCGCCTTTACATCCCCGTTCAAATGAAGATTTCCTGTTGCGATAATTGTCAGGCTCTTGAAGTTTCCTTCCAGAATTATATCTTTTTTATTAATCATCAAATTCCCATTGATAAAGATCATTTTGTTTTCCAGTCCCTTGGGTAATCCGTCCCAGTTTTGGTCTGTCCCATAGTATTTGAAACCTCTTTTTTCTATTTCGGTTTTGCTATACGACTTCTTGAAATACTCCACCGTAATTTCCTGCGGCTTTGGAGGGTTTTTCAGCTCAGTAATTGTCCACCCATGATTACCGGCATTGCCATGAACTTTTCCTCCGGGTCCTGTGCCAACAAAAATCTCTCCCTTGGGGTTGCCATAGTTGTGGTTAAGAGTAAGTTTCTTTTCAGCATAATAGTAATTACCGGGAACCAAATATTTCGTATCGATTGTGTCCTTCGTCGCTATCACCCAGTTGTCATCAAAGTCTGGCGGCGCGATTTTTACCTCCACCTCTTCCTGTACCACCCGGGTGACCCCTTCGTAACGGCCCCGGCTCTTAATCCGCAGCTTGCCGGAGGAAACCTCCGTCTTCACCGTGTAGTCGCCGCCGCCAAATACGACCGGTTCTTCATCTGCTGAAAATTCCTCAAGTTTTTTGCCGTTCAATATATGGGCCCGCGCCTGCTGACAAACGGTTTCCAGGCCGCTTTCCGCCAGATCGAAAGCCTTGGCGGATCTCTCCTGGGCCACCACCGCCGATACGCTATTTTGTTTCGTTTGCGCCAATGAAAGAACGAGGGCGGAACCTACTGCCAAAATCAAAATCGCCAGGAGGACTGTGGAGCCTTTTTCTCTTTGCCAAACCTCCATCATCTCTCCCCCTTTTTAAAGAATTCGCCCTTACACCCGCCAATCTTATTCAAACCAACCGCCGCCGGCGCTTTCACCCCGGTACATTCGCGGCCGGATGGTTATTGATTCCCCCTTGAGTTTTAGAACGATCCGGGTAAAACGGGCAGGATCATCCTTCTTACTTGCACTATACGCAATCTCCCAATCGTTGGCCCGGATGTTGCCGATCATCGGAGCCCATTTCCCTGTTCCCACCCGTCTTTGCAACCGGTTGCTACCGGTATCATGTTTATAGTGGATTTGCTGATCTTTTTCATTCCGGAAGATCAATTCCGTTGCTGTGGAATTTTCACTAAACCCCCGGGCGGAACGAAGTTCCCGGGCCATAAAGTTCAGAGCCGTCCAGACCTCCCCTTTCTCTTCTTCCTCGCCCCGCAGATCCCGGTAAAAACGGGGCAGGCCGGCCAGCATCCCGGAGACCACCAAAACCAGCACGGAGAGGAGCAAAAGGGCAATTATCAGTTCGACCAGGGTGAAACCGTGTTCGTTTTTCTTCATGAATCTATTGGTTATGAATTTGCTCATCATGTATTTATCCATGCCTTTACCTCCCCCGCAGTTACAGAACTGTCCAATCAACGGGGGCCCACCCGGATGATCCGGACCACGGATATATCTTTATGCGTTTTATGGGCTACGGTAATGGTCACCTCTTTAAGATATACATCATCGCCGGTTTTCGCCTTGACAACTTTCCCTGCACTGTTGATGGTGTAATCCGTTACCTCCCAAGTGATGTTGTACTCGGGATGGGCGCCGGCGGCGTTGTTCTTAATATCCGTAAAATCCCCCCGGGCCGCCATATCCTTCAATGTTTCCACCTCGGAGGTGGCTACCCGTGAGGCCCGGTTCAAGAGCCTGACTGTCTGGTAATCCCTCCCAGTAAACTGGAGGGCGCTGGTGAAGACCAGACCGACTATGGCCATGAGCACCAGGCCGATTAAGACTTCAATCAGGGTAAACCCGCTCTCCGGCGGCCTTATAAACTTTCGCTTTAGCATTTGCTTATACAAATACAAATGCTTTAGCCTTTGCTTCTCCACCAAATCGCCTCCTGAACGGAGCTCATTGAATCATCCCGGTGGCAAAGACAGTGAATTCCCGGGTTTGCCCGGATCCGCCGGTAATCTTTACCGTCCCCTCCACCGTTTTGCCTTTCCCGTCATGGGGCAGACCCTGGTTGTTAAAATAAATCTGCGTTGAATTGCCAAAGGTTATCTTCCAATCGGCGCCGCTTTCCGGATAACTTCTCTTCCGGAGTTGCTCTCCTGTATCCACTGCGGTAATGGTGTAATTCACCCCGCCTGTAAAACTCACTCTTATATTGGTATTCAGGTTCATCGCGCTCCTGCGGGCAAACCTGAGATCATTCAAAAGTTGGTCGGAAATGGCATCAAATCGCATTGCCCGGTAGTTATGGGCCACACGCGGCACGGCGATTGTCCCCGCCAGGGCGATAATAGCCAAAACAATCAACAATTCCACCAGCGTAAAGCCGGCGTTGGTCTTTTCTTCTCTTTTTTCCCTCATTTTTCTCCTCCGCCGGTCCGCGCCGGAAATAGCATTTTTCTACAGTGCGCACAAGCGCGCAAAAGACTCCAACCCTCTCTCCGGCGACAGGGAAGCAAACGCTCCTTGCTCATCTGCGCGCGAGCACGCAAAAACCCTGACCCTTCTGTATCTGGGAATACGGGGGGAAGGAATCCCCTCCCCCCTGAAACTTCTTTAGAATCAGGTGAATATAAGTTATAAGTACTATTTGTGTTCGGTACATGATACTCCCAAATTTGTGTCAATTGTAATGCTACCGCCACCGGGACATTTCGCTGCCGAACGTAAGAATGGGCCAACAGTCCTGTTGTCATAATTGTATGATTGAGTCAATGCCCCATTCCAGCCGTCAAGGGTGTTTGCCGGCGTTTTAAATGTATTGGAATCCAATGTATTATAATACTGGTACAGCTCAATCGCGGTCCGCAGGGACTGTTGAGTAGCCCGGCAGGACGCGGCCTGCGCCTCTGTCCGCATGTCAATGAAGCGCGGTATCGCCACCAGGGCCAGGATCCCCAGGATCACCATGACGATCAAGAGTTCGATCAGGGTAAACCCTTTTTCCTCTCTGAAAAGCCTCCTAAGCACTCTGTCTCACCTCCTTTCAGCGGCCTTATCATCGATCTAAAGCATACCCGTCTACAGCCTAAAGCGCAGCCCCGCTGCTGAGCTGCATCATGGGCATGACCACCGAAACGACGATGAGACCAATCACCAAGCCCATAAGGACAATGACCGCCGGCTCGATCAGGGCCGTCAGGCCTTCCACCGCGTAGCCCGCCTCTTTCTCATAAAAGTCGGCGATCTCATTGAGCATGGTCGTAAGTTCCCCCGTCTCCTCGCCCACGGCAATCATCTGCGTGACCATTGCCGGGTATACCCCGGTCCTGGCCAGGGGACCGGCGAGTCCGCTGCCTTTTGTCAAATTCAGGCGGGCCTCCGCCACCGAAGAAGCGATTACGCTGTTGGCCACCGCCCGTTCGACAATCTCCAGGCTGGTAGTGATGAGGATCCCGCTGTCGAGGAGGGTCGCCAGGAGACGGGTGAACCGGGCGATCACTGTCTTTTGGACCACCGGCCCGATAATCTTCATCCTGTAGAGCAGCCGGTCAATGGCCATCCTCCCCCGGGGATTTTTCCGGTAAAAGCTGAAACCGACGGCTGCCGCTGCTACAAAAAGCAACAGCAGGTACCAATAGGCCCCCAGGAAATTGCTGACGGCGATGAGGACTTTGGTCGGGCCCGGAAGCTCAATCCCGGCCTCCATAAAGATCTCGACAAAAACCGGCATGATCAAGATCATAACCAGGATCACGGCGATCACCGCCACCACGGCAATAACCACCGGGTAGGCGAGGGCGCTGACGATCTTCTTTCTCAGCATAAATTCGCGTTCAAAATAATCGGCCAAACGTTCCAGAACCGTTTCCAGTTGTCCCCCGGCTTCCCCGGCCTCCACCATGTGGGTGTAAATGGCAGGGAAAATCTTTGGAAACCGTTCCAGGGCCTGGTGGAGAGGGTTTCCGGTCTCCACGTCCCGCCGGATACCGGCGATGACCTCGGTAAGCGCCGGGTTTTCCGCCTGTTCTTCCATAATCTTTAAACAGGCGGTGAGGTTGACCCCCGCCCTTATTAAAACAGCAAACTGGCGGGTGAAAAGCAGGAGTTCTCTGAAGCCGATCCGCCTTCCCCGCTTGCTCGCTGCTTTTTCCTCCGCCTGTACCCCGCTTTCACCTGCCGGCTGCAGGGAACTGATGAACTGCCCCTGTTCTCTAAGTTTGGCGGCGGCTTCGCGGATCCCGGCCGCTTCGATCTCTCCCCTGCTGATCGCCCCGCTTCTATCTCTTGCCTGGTAAACAAAGGACGGCACCTTTCCACCCCCCTGTTAACGGCGGTTAAATCTGAATCATGCGTTTGAATTCTTCCGGATCGGAAGCCCTTAGGAGCGCTTCCTGGATCGTGATCAATCTTTTCCGGTAAAGGTTTAGCAAGGACTTGTCCATGGTTTGCATCCCCAATTTCCCGCCGGTCTGCATTACCGTGGGCAATTGGTAGGTCTTGCCCTCGCGGATAATATTCCTTACCGCGCTGGTGGCCATCAGAATCTCGCAGGCCAACACCCGGCCCGGCGCGTCGGCTCTAGGCAGCAGTTGTTGATAGACAATCCCCTGCAGGGTCAGGGAGAGCTGGATCCGGATCTGCGCCTGTTGGTAGGGGGGAAAGACATCAATAATCCGGTCTACGGTTTGCGTGGCGTCGTTCGTATGTAAGGTGGCAAAGACAAGATGGCCGGTTTCCGCTGCTGTCAAGGCCGTCTGGATCGTCTCGAAATCCCGCATCTCTCCCACCAGAATTACGTCGGGGTCTTCCCGGAGCGCCGCCCGGAGAGCCCCGGCGAACGACACTGTATCCGTGCCGATCTCCCGTTGGTTGACAATGCTCCGCTTATGGTGATGAAGGTATTCGATGGGATCTTCCAAAGTGATAATATGGCAGCTCCTGTTGGCATTGATGATATCAATCAAACACGCCAGGGTGGTGCTCTTCCCGCTCCCGGTGGGCCCGGTGACCAGCACCATCCCCTTGTTTCTCTCGGTAAAATCCTTGACTACCTCCGGCAGGCCCAACCGCTCAAAGGGGGGAATCTCATGGGGGATCAACCGCATAGCCGCGGAAACCGTGCTCCGCTGGTAAAAAACGTTAATCCGGAACCGTCCCAAACCCGGCAGTCCGTAAGAAAAATCCACCTGGCCGTTGCGTTCCAGTTCTTCTTTTCTCCCAACGGTAAGCACCGGTTCCAGAAGGTTTGGGATCATCTCCTTTGTTAATACCGGCAGGCCGTCAATGAAGGTAAGCTCGCCGTTGATCCGAAGAATCGGCGGCCGCCCGACAGTCAGGTGCAAGTCGGAAGCCTTCTTTTCCACGGCCTTGCGCAGCAGATCGGCAAGCTCCAAACCGGGTCTCCTCCTCTTAGATACTGTATGAAGCCCTGACAACCTCCTCCAAGGTTGTCTTGCCCTGTAACGCTTTTAAAAGCCCGTCCTGGAAAAGGGTTTTCATCCCCGCTTTAACGGCTTCCTCTTTTATGGCGCCGGCGGGAACATCCCTGCTAATCAAAGCCCTTAATTGCTGGTCCAATAAAAGGACTTCATGAATGGCAAGACGGCGGACGTACCCCGTCCCGTTACACTGGTGGCACCCCTTCCCCCGGTAAAAAATTAGTTCTTCATCCGGATGGTCCGGGAGGTTCTCCCGTACGCTCCGGTAAAACGGGTCCATCGGTGTCAGCCGGTACTGTTCTTTACAGCCGTTGCAAACCCCCCTCACCAACCGCTGGGCTATGACCCCGATAACGGTTGAGGCGACCAAAAAAGGTTCGATCTCCATATCAATCAGGCGTGTAATACTGCTCGGCGCATCATTCGTATGTAAAGTAGAAAGCACCAGGTGACCGGTGAGGGCGGCTTGTGTAGCGATACGGGCGGTTTCGGTGTCACGAATCTCCCCGACCATGATGATATCCGGGTCTTGCCGCAGGAAAGAGCGGAGGGCGGTGGTAAAGGTCAGCCCGGCCTTTTGGTTTACCTGTACCTGATTGACCCCGGGGATCTGGTACTCCACCGGGTCTTCAACGGTCATAATATTGACCTCGGGTGAGTTCAATTCATTCAATACCGCGCATAAAGTGGTGGATTTACCGCTGCCCGTCGGTCCGGTAACCAGTATGATCCCGTGCGGTTGCCGGTAAATGCTCCTGAATTTTTCCAGCATCTCCGGTAAAAAACCGAGTCTCTCCATTTTCATCAGAACACCGGTCTTATAAAGAAGCCTCATAACCACCTTTTCCCCATGGACGGTGGGGATGGAAGAAACGCGGATATCCACCGGGATCCCCTCCACCCGGAGTTGGATCCGCCCGTCCTGGGGCAGCCTTTTTTCGGCGATATTCATCCCGGAGATGATCTTGACCCGGGAAATAATGGCCGCCTGGGTATTTTTTGGCGAGGTCATCACCCGGCGGAGCATCCCGTCCACCCGGTAGCGGACGACCAGTTCCTCTTCGGAAGGCTCCAGGTGAATGTCGCTGGCCCGCTCCTTTACCGCCTGGCTGATGATGAGGTTCACCAGACGGACAATGGGAGCGTCCTCCACCAAAGCTTCGGCCGCCGGTTCTTCCTCTCTTTTTTCCTCTTCAAACTCAATATCCAGGTCCCTGAAGACCTCCGCCACAGTCTCTTGGATCCCGTAATATTTACTTAACGCCCGTTCCAAATCCTCTTCAGTCACAATCACCGGCTGGATCTCCATATTCAAGAGCAGGCGCAGGTTGTCCAAGACCATTACGTCTGTGGGGTCCAACATCCCCAGAACCAGGCGGTTGCCTTTCCGCTCCACCGGGAAGACCTTGTACTGCTTTGCTATACGCTCCGGAACAGCCGCCAGAACCTCCGGAGGGATCTTTCTTTTTGCCAGGACCACATGGGGGATGCCCAACTGAAATTCCAGGGCTTCAATAAGGCTTTGCTCGGTTATATATCCTTTGTTAACCAAAATCCGGCCCAACCGTTCCCCGGTCCGGCTTTGTTCCGATATAACCTCTCGGAGCGCTTCCGGGGTGATATATCCTGTTGCCACCAACAGGTCGCCCAGTCTCTTTTTTCCTAATGCCACCTGTAGACCTCCTGCGCGATACTTCTTCATATAAATGATACCATATAATTACATAGATGTCTATGTTTTGAAGCGTATCAATCTCCGTGATACACCCGGTTTCACCCGCTGGACGTAGAGGTCAATTCCTTCCCGCGCGGGGGTTTACTTCACCCACCGGAGTTCCAGGCTCAACTCCCGCAGGTATGAACCGGCTAAGGGGATGTAAGTATTTTCATAAGTAACGTAGACCCCTTCGGCCAACATGACTTCAATATAATTGGTGTGTATGGTATTGGCATCGGGAAGAGCGCTGAACTTGGAAAACTGGTAGCAGCGGTACTCAAGGCCGGCGGAGACAGCCGGAACCGGCCCCAGCGGCGGCAAGGTAAGTTCCAGTTTGCCGGCGAGGATTGGGAAGTACGAATCTTTCCTGTCTGTATTCTCAAACGAAAGGTCGAGGGAGAGGATTTCCCCTGCCGTAACCCCAAAACCTATATAATAACCCTTTCCTGCCCCATAAACCGGGTCATCAAGAAAGGCCAGGGGTTTTCCATACAAGCCACCTAAACCGAGAAGAGCCAGTAAGGTATCGGCCTTATTTACCTCATAATCGCCGCCGAAATAGCCGGGGTGAAACCCTTTCCCCAGGTAGCGGCCGGCCACCCGGTAACGGAAAGCGCCCACCTCTCCCAGCACGCCGCCTTCAACCCCCAAACCGTAAGCGGAAGATTTGAGAACAGCCGCTTCCACATAGGGCTGGAAGGCCTCTGTGACGAAGAAACCGGCATCAAGAGCCAGACCCTGGTCGGCAATTCCCGGAAGCGGCAAGTTTTTCTTAAGGTTGCTATCAACAACATAGGTGAGCCCCAGCTGCAGGTTGAGGCGGTCAAAAGTGAAAGTCTCCTCGATCCGGCCGGCATAAAGTGAAGCGCTGTCAAAACTCCATGGGTGAAGACTCCTGATGTTCCAGGGGGCGAGCACCTCAATCCGCAAACCGTCGGCGATGTTTAACCCCAAGTAGGTTCTTCTTATGGATTTACTGACATAATCCCTAAAAAGCAGGCCATAACCAAAGGTCAGCCCTTCCTCAAAGAAGTCGTAATTCAGGAGACAAACCTCATTCTCAAATTTCAACCAGTCCAAAAGCGGGCCGGTTCCCAATTTATCATCTATATACTCACCGAATTTAATCCTGCCGGTGGCTTGGTCAAATTGGAAAGGCAAGATAAGCCCGAAACTGTAGCCGGAGCCGGAGACCTTATAAAACTGGGGTTTCAGTGCGAATCTGGTATAGGAGATGCCCGCCGGTCCCCCGCCGGCGGCCATGGCACCGCCCATCTGGAAGGTGGGAACAGGAGAGGGCTGTTTTGGGATTGGTTCTTGACTTACAAAACCCTCACCCCGTAAAATATCCTCGCGCATTTCTGCGGTAAGAAGGTGGGAAGAATAGCTTGGGAATCCGCCCCCAGCTGGCAACAGCGCTTTTTGTCCCTGGCGAACCGGGAAGAGAAGGCCGTTCCCCCCATCCTCCATCAGCAATTCACCCTGATAGGCAACGGCCTCGGTCCCCTTGTCGGAGACCGCAACCTCAAAACCTCTGCTGTAGGCATAAAGATCCACACCGGGGGTACGAATCTGGAAAAGACCGCTTTCTCCCGGAAAATCCCGGGCGGCAATAAAGAGCTGTCCGGAAACCAGATTGATCCGGATCTCCTTATCACCGTCTGTAACTCCTCTTTTTACGGAAATAAAGCGCAAAATCGTACCGGGTTGTACAATTATCCGCGAACCGTCAAATAACTCCAAATTTAGCCAGGAGTCGGCTGCGGTGGTCACGGTAACACCAGGGACCAGTTTTTCTCCGGAACGCATTAACCGGGCCCCGGGTTGAGTCTCCGCCTTGCCGGTGACTTGGGTGACCAGAACCGCTTCGTCCTTCCGGAAGGGCGGCTCCGGCTCGATAATAGAGAAAACAACCTTCTCCAACACCTTTCCGGTTTCCGGGTCAATAATCCGGATCTCCGCCGGACCGGGCGTAGCCGGGGTGATATAGACAAAGTGGCCGGTCCCGTCTTTTATGGGCAGCCCGGAAATTAAAACCGCCGGATCCTTCAACCCGCCCCTGGTAACTTCGATCGTCACGGTCTTCTCTCCGGTCAGCGGTTTTTTCTCCTCATCCACCAGCCGGAGATTCACCGGCACTTCGGTCCGGACCGGTATCTCTCTGATTCCAGCCGCTCCAACCGGACCCGCTATACCAATAATAAGAAGTAATATCAGAAGAAGCCCGCAAGGAAAAAGAAAACTTTTCTTCATTTATATGTAAACCCCCCCGCTTTTTCATCTTCCATATATGTATAAATCAGTAATAGCAAATAACCTTAAGCGCCAGCTTCATGGCGGATAATGACATTATCAATATTTGACATTCAAGCCTATTTTCCTTTTTTTTCGCAATAATTATTTTTCATTTTAGTATATTTAGTAAAAATTTTACTAAAAAAACCGGGTCAAAAGACCCGGCCATGGGGGTGTCACGTGCGCATGTCAACTATGTGATGCCTCCGGCGCTTAAAGAGTTACTGTGGTCCCGGGGGATTCACGCGCGCATGTCAGCCGCGGGTGCGTTGGGTATGGCGTATTGATCAACGCTTCCCCTTTCTCCGCAGCAAAACTCTACCGCCGGTAGACTCCAACCTTTTCAACTGTTCGGGAGTGAGCACCTTTCTGATCTCTTCCCATGTTTCCAAAGCCATAGCCCGCAGCTCAATTTTGAGCGGGGTCATTTCAGTCAATTTTTTGTTGATTGCGGTTGCATCCGGCTTTTCTTCCGCCCAAAGCCGCCGCAATTCCAGCCTGAGCCGTTGCAATCTCTGGCGCAAAGCCAGGCTCTTCCTGTGAAATTCCTGATGGAGAGCGAGAATCTGCTCTTCCTGTTCGTGTGTGAGGTCGAGACCGCTCCGGTGTAAGTACCGGAGGCAGATCCCTCCCCCGTCATCACCTTTTACTCCTTTGCCAACGCGCACGCGCGCGCCCCCGTCGCCCCAGCCGGCCGCCATTGTCCCGGTGGACGCCAGAAGAAAAATGATCATTGCTATGCCGGTAATAACCTTTCTTAACCGCATATTCTCCTCCTCCTCATTGGCTTTTTCCCGTTTTTTCAGGGCCCTGTTTCCGTTTTCAGCCCCCGGCCTTAATTATAACGGAAAAATATGATAAAACCGTGGAGGAGAGATGACAATTCTGTGGCGCCGGTAAGAGGTTTTTGCCTTATCTCCGGTTAATTTCCTCCCAAAGCTCCGGAGTTATTCTCTTCATCGCCGCTTCCAGTTCTTCATCGCCGATTACCGTATCCCGCCCCACGGCATACTGTTCATCGATCCATTCCTTCAACGGAAGCAGACGCGGGTCTTTTTTATCAATCGCCCGGCCGTCCGTAAGGTTAAAATACCGGTTAATCCAAAAGGTCAAGCCGGCAAGCCCCGAGTATTGGTTAACCGCCACCATCACCGGGCGGTTAAGGAGTTTTTCCGTGTTGAAGATATTATAGATCTCTTCATCTTTCAGCAACCCGTCGGCATGAATCCCCGCCCTGGTAAAATTGAAATGCTTACCGACCAGCGGCGTCATGGGCGGAATCTTGTAACCGATTTCGTCCCGGTAGTAATCGGCGATCTCTGTGATCACCTGGGGATTCATCCCGTCCATAGTCCCCCGCAGGCCGGCATATTCAAAGACCATAGCCTCCAACGGGCAGTTTCCGGTCCGCTCGCCGATCCCCAGCAGGGTACAGTTGACCGCGGCACACCCATAAAGCCAGGCCGTGCCGGCGTTGACCACCGCCCGGTAAAAGTCGTTATGCCCGTGCCATTCCAACCGTTCACTGGGAATGCCGGCATGGTGCCAGAGACCGTAAATGATCCCCGGAACACTGCGGGGTAAAGCGACGCCGGGATAACTCACCCCGAAACCCATAGTATCACAAGCCCTAATCTTTATCGGCACCCCGCTCTCCTCCGAAAGCTTGTTCAGTTCAATGGCAAACGGCACCACAAAACCATAAAAATCGGCGCGGGTGATATCCTCCAAGTGGACCCGGGGAACAATACCGATCTCAAGGGCGGCCTTAATAATGGAAAGAAATTGTTCCATCGCCTGTTTTCTTGTCATCTTCAGCTTTTTGAAGATATGGTAATCGGAACAACTGGCCAAAATCCCTGTTTCTTTGAGTCCCATTGCTTTGACCAACTGAAAATCTTTCTTAACCGCCCGGATCCAGCCGGTGATCTCCGGGTATCTATAACCCAGGGCCAGGCAGCGTTCCACCGCTTCTTTATCTTTCTTGCTATAAAGGAAAAACTCGGTCTGACGGATGATCCCCTTGGACCCGCCCAGTTTATGCAGGAGCTTATATAGATGGACGATCTGCTCTACCGTATAAGGTTCTCTGGCTTGTTGCCCGTCGCGGAAAGTGCTGTCGGTGATCCAGATCTCAGCCGGCGGGCGCATTGGTACATGCCTGTGGTTGAACGGGATCTTGGGCGCCTCGTCATAACTATACAGGTGTCAATATAAATTGGGTTCGGTGACATCCTGGAGATGGTACTCGTAGACGCGTTGTTCCAAAGTGTTGCTGCGGTGGTCAAACTTCAATTGCTTTTCCATGGTTATACCTCCAAACCTTAAAGAGTCCTTCTTCCGGATAAATATCATATATATTCAACACCGCCCGGGAAACTCCTTTTCCGGGCGGTGACAGAAGCATTAACAAATTTAAAAAACTTATAACTATTCTTCCCCTTCCCATTTGGGAAGAACCCATCCGGGAAGAACCCTCCCGGGAAGAGCCCATTCGGGAAGCATCCGACCGGAAAGCACCCGGCCGGGGAGAGAGCGCGGTCCTGAACGGTCACGCATTGGTCACCCGGACGGTTTTTCCTGTACATGCGTATCCTGCGTATCCTGAGGTGTTTGCGTACCCCGGCGCATATTCGTATACTGCCGTATATGTAAATAATAATCCCGGAGGATCTCCGCCACTTCCGGTCTGGTAAATTCGGCCGGGAGCATCTCCCCTTTTTCCAACAGTTCGCGGATGCGGGTTCCGCTTAGAGAAAGGCGGAGGTCTTGCGGATGGGGACAGGTGCGGGCTGTCGCCATCTGTCCGCATTTCCGGCAATAAAAGGCGTTATCAAACCTGATAATAGTTATTCCCAGTTCGCCACCGAATTTTTCACAAAAATCCTGGGCTTCCTCGGGACGGTAATACTCGCCGGCGCCGGCATGGTCCCTGCCGATAATCATATGGGTACACCCGTAATTCTTCCGCACCAGGGCGTGAAAGACCGCTTCCCGCGGGCCTGCGTAACGCATGGCTGCCGGGAACACCCCCAGCAAGACCCGGTCCCGGGGATAATAATTCTCCAGTAAAACCCGGTAACAACGGAGCCTGATCTCCGGCGGCAGATCATCTTCTTTGGTCGCCCCCACCAGCGGGTGGAGAAAAAGGCCGTCCACCATCTCCATGGCGGTTTTCTGCAGGTATTCGTGGGCCCTGTGGATGGGGTTGCGGGTCTGAAACCCTACCACCTTTTTCCAGCCAAGTTCCTTAAAGGTTTTTCGTGCCTCCGCCGGCTCCCATGGCAAGGACCAGTAATTCTCCGCCCGGCGTAGAACCAAAACCTTCCCCCCGGCCAGGTACTCCTCTTCCTGGAACAGGCTGGCCACCCCCGGATGCCGGCGATCCTCTGTTCCGTAGACCAACCGCGCTTCTTCTCTCACGTTTCTCCGGTAGATCCGGGTGAGAAAAAGGCAGCCCAAGAGTTCCCCGCTTTTGCCGTGCAAAGCAACCGGCCCGTAACTGGGAAGTTCCTGTATTTTTTCAGACGCCACCGCCAATGTTATGGGGAGCGGCCAGACACTCCCATCCGCCAGGCGGCACCTGGCCAGTACCGAAAGGTAATCATCCTGCTCCATAAAACCGCGCAACGGGCTGTACGCCCCGGCGGCCAGAAGCTTCAAGTCCGCTTCCTCCCGTTCATTAAGGACCAACCCGGGTAAGGCGGAGGCTTCTTCTTGAAAAAGTCGGGCGGTCCTTTCATCCATCCATCGGTTTACCAGTTCTTCCGGAAAAAGCCGGAACATTTCTTCTCCTCCTTTCAGAATGACACCGGCTTTTTAAACTTATGTCCAAGAACCGGGAAAAAGCACAAAAAAAGAGGGGCTATGCCCCTCTCTGTGCACATTTGGTACACGCCCGCAGGCCTCCAGCCCACAGGTGTCTAGCCCCGCCCGCCCCGGACTACGGCGTCTTCATGGTGGGTTGGACGTACCCCACTGATGCAGCATCCATGCCCGGCGGCTATCCGCCGGTCCTCACCCCGCCGGCGGCGCCGTCTATATCCGCCGTTGCCAGGGAAGGGCCCGGAAATCCGGCCTCTTCAGAACCTGGGCCAAAACCAGGGCGGAAAGAAAGGCCTCCGGTTCCTGCCATCGTTCTCCCAGCAACGGTTCTTCCCGGCCCGCCTCCTTTACCGGGGGGGAAGGCTTATGCTCAATTCTCCGCTGGGTTTCCCAATCTTCGCCGGCCCATTTCGGGCCGGCTGTTGTCTCTTCTTCCCAAAAAGCCGGCACGAAATCCCCATCGTCCAGATCCATTGTTTCCGTTGGACGCCGGTAAGCGGGCGTCTGTACCTCCCGCGCCGTCCTTTCCCCGGGCCGGCCCGGATTTTTCTTTTCCTCCGGTTCATCCAGGAAAAAACGGCCTTCACCGGGTGGGTGAGGGGAACCCGGCGACGGCGGCGCCGGCTTTCTTCTGGCCTTTTCTATCCTTTCTATAAGGCTGCCGAGGACCGAGAAGAGGACAAGAAGCAACCAGATCCATTCCACTTGGCAAGCCCCCTATTTCTCTTTCTTCTCTACCCGGTCTCCAGGAGAAGGTTTGGCCCCCATCTGCCCGATGGCATCCCGCATGCTTGTATCGGCCTTGATATTCTGCAACTGGTAATAATCGATTACCCCCAGCCTGCCGCTGCGCAGGGCTTCCGCCATTGCCTTCGGTACCTCCGCCTCGGCCTCGACCACATGGGCACGCATCTCTTGTACCCGGGCCCGCATCTCCTGTTCCCGGGCAAGCGCGGCAAACCGGCGTTCCGCCGCCTTAGCCTGGGCGATATTCTTATCGGCTTCCGCCTGGTCGATCTGTAACTGCGCCCCGATATTCCGCCCCACGTCCACATCGGCAATGTCAATGGAGAGAATCTCAAAAGCCGTCCCCGCATCCAAACCTTTCTCCAACACATTTCTGGAGATAAGGTCGGGGTTCTCCAAAACCTCTTTGTGGGTGGGCGAGGAACCGACGGTGGTGACGATTCCCTCGCCGATCCTGGCAATAATGGTGGCTTCGCCGGCGCCGCCCACCAGCCGGTCGATATTGGCCCGCACCGTTACCCGGGCCATACACTTCAACTCAATACCGTCTTTCGCCACCGCTGACACGATCGGCGTCTCAATCACCTTCGGATTGACGCTCATCTGCACCGCTTCCAAGACATTCCGGCCGGCCAGATCAATGGCGGCCGCCCGCTCGAAAGTGAGGGCGATATCTGCGCGGTGGGCGGCGATCAAGGCATTGACTACCCGGTCCACGTTGCCGCCGGCCAGGTAATGGGCTTCCAACTTGTTTACGGTAACATCCAGTCCGGCCTTTACCGCTTTGATCATGGGCAAAACGATCTGTGCCGGCGGCACCCGGCGCAGGCGCATGGTGAACAAGTTCCAAATACTGATCCGCACAGCCGCCGCCCGGGCTGAGATCCACAAACCAATGGGGATAAAGTTAAAGAATAATAAAGCAAAGATTATAATAACGGCGATAATTAGCATGGTCATAAATTCCATTATAAGCCCTCCTTTTTTATTTTAACGGCGCACGCGCGCCTCTTTCTCCCCTTATTATTCCTTTATTCCCCTCATTCCTTGCCATCTTCCGTGATTTCGCGCACCACAACCCGCCGTCCTTCTGTCTTGAGCACCTTCACCTTTTTCCCGGCGGGGATATAAGAGCCTTCGGAGACCACATCCAACCGTTCCCCGTCTTCAAGTTCTATCCTCCCTGCCGGACGCAGAGGGCTGATGGTTGTTCCGATTCTTCCCAGATAATCATCGTAAAGAGGACCGGAAGAGTAGCCTTCTTCAGTGCTCAGACTGGTCTGCAGGACCAGACGGTCCAGAATCCTGCTTCTCCGGAGATACTGGAAGGCGACGGCCGTCAGAAAAGCCGTCCAGCAAATAGCCATCCCCAGGGAGAGCAAGCCCTGGCTGCTTGTGGTATAACTGAGAACAATGCTTCCGGCTATGGAAGCCAACCCCAAAATCCCGGCGACCCCAAAACCGGGGATCAAAAAGACCTCGATCGCCAGGAGAATAATTCCGAGGACAAACAGGAGAATAACCTCAGTTCCGGCCAAACCGGAAAAGAGACGGGCCCCAAAATAAAGCCCCAGGCAGGTGAGGCCCAAAACACCGGCTACCCCGAAACCGGCGGTGAAAAGCTCAATCAGGAGGGCGGCAAAACCAATACTGAGCAAAAACGGGCTGACATAGGGATCGGTCAAAAAACGCACCAACCCCTCAACCGGCGTCTGCCGCACATTGATGGGGGTTAATTCCTCCAAACCCAGCATGGAAAGGGCAACATCCCGGTTCTCGGCGATCATATCGGCATAACCCAGTTCCAAAGCGGTATTTGCGGTGAGGACCAGAAGTTCGCCCCGGGCGATTACCCCCTCAATCTCCACCTCCGGATCAACCATCGCCTCCGCCACCAGGGGGTCCAGTTCCACGCCGGTCCTTTCCGCCCGGGCCTCGGCCGCCGCCCGGAACATCTTTTTCATCGCCGCCATCTCTTTCTCCGGCACCTCCTGCCCTTCCACAGTCCGGGGTTGTGAGGCGCCGATCACCGCATCCGGCGCCATTATGATCTTTTGGCCGCTTAACGCGATATAAGCACCGGCCGAAATTGCTCTCCCTCGAATATAGATATAAACCGGCAAGCGGCTTCCGGTAATAAGATCGGCGATCTCCGCCATGGCGTCCACAAACCCGCCAAAGGTGTTCAGTTCGATCATGACGGCCTCGGCTTTCCGGTCTTCCGCTTCCTTAAGCCCCCGCTCCAGGAAATCGGCCATCCCTCCCGAAACCGCTCCCTTTAAGGTAATAAGATAAAGGGTGTTGGATTCTTCCTCCTCTACCCGGCGGTAAACGGCAAAGGTAAACATCAAAGCCAGGATGAGCAGAAGGACGGTAAAAAGATTGAACCCTTTTATCCTGGGCATTTTCACACCCCTTTCCCTTTTTCCCCCACAATTACAGTACAATTGTAATAATTACACTGTAATTATCGCCAAATACGGGGGATAGAACAAAGGTCCTCCCGAATTAGACTGGGCGGACCTTTAGCAAACATTTTATGATGACCTCCGTTTTTTTCGGGCGGCTTCGGATTTCTTCTTCCGGCGGACACTGGGCTTCTCATAATGCTCCCGTCTCCTGATTTCCGCCAGAATTCCTGAACGCTGACATTGCCGTTTAAAGCGGCGCAGAGCACTATCCAGGGATTCATTCTTCCCGATTTTTACTTCTGCCATAAGGTTTCCTTCCCTCCCTCCGCTGCCCGCATTCAAATCCACAGCAAGCAAAATACCCCGCCCCTCTTCCTTTTTGACCTGTGCGCTCCCGGGGCAGGTAGACAATTGTTTGCCGCGCACTGACGCTCGGCGTGCAAGACCAGGCGTTACGCGTATGCGTGGGCAATCACCCGGGCGGCCAGGAGAGCTTCTTTCCACCGATAAGATGCAAGTGCAAGTGGGAAATCGCCTCTCCGGCATCCGGACCGCAATTGATTACCGTGCGGAAACCTCCCGGGGTTAATCCGATTTTCGCCGCCGCCATCTGCACGGCCCGGAAGAGTTCTCCCGCCAGTTTTTCCTCTTCGGGCAGTTGGGGATCGAGGATATTGCCCACGTGTTTTTTGGGGATAACCAGCAAATGGGTGGGGGCTACAGGATTAATATCCCGGAATACCAAAACCTCTTCTGTTTCCAAGATTATTTCCGCCGGCGCCTCGCGCCGGGCTATCCGGCAGAAAAGACAATCGCTCACGCTTTTACCTCCTTACCTATTTAGCATTTCGACACAAGAAAAAAAAATCCTTTTCGCAAAATCAACTTTTCTCTTCCTCTTTCTCCACAGGCCGGCCCAAAAGCGGTTCTTGATCCGCATTAATAATCCGGGCAGGGAGAAGGATCCCGCCGGCAAAGGAACCTTTTATCTTCACCCGCAGGTACCGGCCGGAAAGACCCTCCCAGCAACCGGGGGCCGGCTCTTCTTCCAGTAGAACCTCTTCGGCTTTGCCTAAAAGCATCTGCCGGTAACCCGCTGCCACTCTCCCGGCGACCGCCAGCGCCTTTCTCTTTCTTTCCTCGATTACACGCCGGGACAGGTGTCCCGGCATTTCCGCGGCGCGTGTCCCCTCCCGCGGTGAAAACGGGAACACATGGACCCTGGAAAATTCCTGCTTTTCCAGGAAGTCCAGGGTTTCCTGGAATTCTTCCTCGGTTTCTCCGGGAAAACCAACCATTAAGTCGGTGGAAACAGCCAAATCCGGCTGTTGCCGCCGGAGTTCCGCCAAAAGGCGGGCATATTCTTCCGGGGTATAGGGCCGGTTCATCCGGGCGAGGACAGAACTGCTCCCGCTCTGGACAGGGATATGCAGGTGCGGGCAGAGAAAACCGGCTTGAAAAAATACCTCCATAAGCTCAGGCGTAATATCCACCGGTTCCAAAGATCCCAGGCGCAAGCGGAAACCTCCGGCCTGGAAGACCTCCGCCATTTCCTTTGCGATCATACGCAAGAGCCCGGCCAGGTCCCAACCGCAATCGCGGCCGTAGTGACCCAGGTGAATTCCGACCAGAACTACTTCTTTGAAGCCAAGGCTGAAAAAACGGCGGAGCTCCGAAAGGACCAGATGGGGATGGAGGCTTCGCACCGGGCCCCGGGCAAAGGGGATCTTACAGTAACTGCAGTAAGAATCGCAGCCGTCTTCAATTTTCAGAAAAGCCCTGGTTTTACCGGTGAAAACCGGTTGGAAAAAACCCGCGCCCGCCTGATCCCCGGGGAGTACCTGGGACAAGGGAAGCCCGGAGGCGAGATGCTCTTCCACAAGTTCGGGCAGGTTCTCCCGGCCGGCCACCCCGGTCACCAGATCGACCCCGGGGAGGGCCTTGACGCTTTCCGGGCTAGTCTGGGCATAGCAGCCGGTCACCGCCAGCACGGCGTTGGGGTCTTCCCTTTTAATCTTCCTTATTAATTGCCGGGCTTTTTGCTCCGCGGTCTTCGTTACCGTGCAGGTGTTAACGACGTAAATATCCGCGGGCTCGCCAGGAGAAACCACTGTAAAGCCTCGTTCCCGGAATTTTTCGGCCAGCCCGGCCGTGTCAAACTGGTTTACTTTACACCCGAAGGTATAAAATACCACCCGCAAATCGTTCCGCAAATCGTTTCACTCCGGATTCACCTCCCGTGCCATGAAGGCATTGCCGGGGAGGGTTCATTCCTCGTTTATGGGTTCTTTTGCCGCCGCCGGTGCTTCCCACTGCAGATCAGGAAGGTAGACCGAACGCCGGAGGTTCTGATTATACGGCGTCCAGGATCCGGCCGCTGCCGGCCCGCTCCGGACCGCCTCCCGGTATTTGGCGGTTTCGGAGTCCATATAGTCGGCATGATGCAACAGGCAGGCCTCGAGGAGAACCGGTTCTACCGGGGATCCCCATTCCATGATCCCGTGGTGACTGGCGAGCAGGTGCAGTAAGGGCAGTTCAAGGGTGGAAGGGAAAAAAGCCGCGTCCCGGCGGCGCCGGATCTCCATAATGGCTTCCATGACCATTTTGACCCCGATTACCAGGTGACCGAGGAGCTTCCCCTCGTCGGTGCTGGTAAACCCGGCGCCGGTCTCGTAAGACCGCACCTTGCCGATATCATGGAGCAGGGCTCCGGTGAGCAAGAGATCCCGGCTCACATGGGGGTAATGGGCCGAGGCCACCTGGCAGATGGTAACCACCCCGGCCGTGTGTTCCAAGAGGCCGCCAAGGTAGGCATGATGATGCCGGAGGGCCGCCGGGGCCCGAGCAAACTCTTCGCGAAAAGCCGCGTCCTGAAAAAAGGTTTTCAATAATTCCTGAAAAGGCGCCAACTCCACTTGGGCGCAGGCCTCGTCCAAAATCCGCCATGATTCTGCCAAGGGCACCGGTGAAACCGGTAAAAAACGGGCCGGATCGTACTCCCCTTCCGGGCAGATCCGGAAGAAATCCTCTTTTCCGTCGGCTTCAAGCTGAAGGATGTTATTATAATTCCCGGCTACCGCCGTCAACCGGATTACCCGGCCTTTCTCTAGCTTGGTAAAGATTTCCTCCGGCGCTTCCCAGACCTTCAGCGAGATCTCGCCGCTCTTGTCGCCGAGCTTTATATCGGCAAAGGGTCTCCCGTTCCTGGCGACCCGCCGCCGGCACTCGAGAACCATATAGACCCCTTCGACTCTCCCCTCGCGAATTATCTCCTTAATCAGCATGACCCGTCATCTCCTTCCACTTTTCCCCAATCACCTTCACCAGCTGTGCCAGAACCAGCAAGTCCTCACGGTTATGCCGGAGAATCTCCCTCATTAACGCCGTTTCTCCGGTGGCGATAAAGCTGTGGTAGGCGGCAGGGACGGCACTGCCGGGGATCCCATCCGGTTCTTCCCGGGCCAATAGGTAACGGGCGGTGGTCCGCAACCGGCAGTCGGGAAGCCGGCGCCGGAAAAACCTCCGGGTCTGGTAGACCAGATCCAGGTGGTGAGGGATTTTTACCGGCGGCAGGCCAAAGAAACGCATCCGCGCCGCCAGATAAGGGAAGTCAAAGCTCCGCCCGTTATATGAGACAGCCACTTTAAACCGGGACAAAAGCCGGCCGGCCGCCTCCAGAACCGCTTCCTCTTCACTGTAATCCCTGGCCAAAAGCTGCAAAAGGCGTGGGCGTTCCCCGGTGAAGAAGAGCAACCCCACCAAAAAAAGGGGGTTCGACGGTGAAAAACCAGTGGTCTCCAGATCAATAAAGACTATTTCCGGGCGGGAAAAAAAGCCGATCAACTCCTCCTCCCGTGCGCCGTAACCCTGGAGGCGCCGGAGCTCCCTGCGCGCGATCAGGCGGAGAATCTCCGCAGCCGCCGCCCCCCATTTGGGATGAGAGGCCAGTTTCTCCAGGTTATCGTAGCCGCTTTCCCGTAAAGCCGCGGCCGTCCGGGGACCAATCCCGTAAACCAGTTGCAGGTTATTAAGGATTAATTCCGGGCCGGGAAAAGGAAGGGCGATTGCATCCGGTAGCAACTCCTCGATCCGGCAAAAAGACCCCCGGGATGTCCCGACCTCTTCGCCGCCGAAATCCTCTTTTTTCCTGCTGCCGCCGGGAGCCAAAGCTCCATCCACTCCGATCCCTCCCGGGTAATCTTTTCCGGGCGTCTTAGCCCTCTTTCTCCAGTTCTTTCTCTTCGTCTTCCTGTTCTTCTTCTTTTTCTGCCTCTTCTTCCTCCTCGACTTCGAAAAAGAGTTCCACGCCGTTTCTGGCATCAAAGACCTCTTCTTGCAGATCGATCCGTAGTTCTTCGCCTTTCATATTCTCTTTCTCGCGAAAAAGAAAAAATCCTCCGGTGAAGAAAAGGACTTCACCGGCGTCCTCATAGGTAAGCCCGGCAGAGGTGACTGTAAACTCCTTATGCACAAGGGAGATATTCCCCGAGGCCTGAAAATCTTTCCGTTTAGTCTCGACCTCCAAGAAATCGCAGGAGAGAATGAACCCTTCTTTCCCTACTTCACCTGCGGCGTCCCTTACTTCCTCTCTTTCCAGCCGGACATCCCCCCGGAAGACCGCCCAGTCCTCGTCAAAGGCGAATTCCATCTCCGACCCTTCCAGTTTCAACTCATCCTGAAACAAGCGCACCCCGCCGTACAACCGCGCCCTCCGGGAACGGTCGCCCTCACCGGTCTTTATCACCTCCGCATAGAAAGTGTGAATAACGGTGTTGCCTTTGGTTATTACCAGATCCCCTTCCAAGTAAGTCTTTTCGCCCTCCGTGTCGCCCCACATCCGGTCGATCCCGGTAATCCGGACCTGCTCGGTCTTTTTTTCTTCTCCCCGGACCGGCCCGGGAAAAGGAAGTAGAAGGAAGAGGAGGAGAAAAAGGAGGATCTGCCCGCTCGCCAATGGGGGGCGCCGGTCCGGACGGTTTGTTGCCCATCTTTTCATAGCTCCAGTTTCACTCCTCCCAGCAATTCGTAGTGTTTCATCCTCCCCCAATAGCGGAGGGTCTCTGCGCGAATGCGAAATTCTCCTTTTTTCTCAATAATGACTTCACCGGTAAAAAGCAGGTTTTCCGTGTCGATATTCCCCTCCATCCGCCCGGCGGAAATCTGCAGATCCTCCCTGGTGAAAACGACCGGCTGCGGGCAGACGATCTCCCTGGTATCCAGGTTAATCTCCGCCTCCTCCGTACTGAAAAAACCCCCTTCCAGCCGGCCGCGGATCCCCCCGCCGAGCTTCAAGTAGTCTTTATTTCGCAGCAGGTGCGCCCATCCGGAGCTGAACGAGAAGTCTTCTTCCTGGTCTTCTGTGTAAACCACAGCCCGCTCCACATTGGTGCAGACCACCTCATTGCCGTATTTCTGCTGCCAAATCTCTTCCGCCCGGACCTCCCAAAGCCGTCCCTGCCGGTCGCGGCCGACTAAAGTGACGCCGTAAAGGGTGAACCCTTCTTTACCCGGAGAAACGGGCTTCTCCTCTTTGCGCGGTAGAAACGTCCAGGTGACAAAAGCGGCAATCACCAGGGTCCACAGGATTTTGGAAGTCAATAGTTTGCGGAGTCTTTCTAAAAAACGCATCCCGTATTCTCCTAACCTGTACCGGGCCAGGCAAAACCGGCTTGGCCGCTGCCGAAGGCGAAACCCGCCTCGGGGAAGACCTTGTACCAGATTTGCAGATAATATTCCCGGTCGGTTATGTTATACCCAAAGTAAAACCGCCGGCAGTGCCAATCGTAGGCCAATCCTACCCTGGCCCGTTCCAAGCCGTCTCCAAAAAAGTTGTAACGCAGATCAAAATAGGCTTCCAGGTTCCTGGTGAGCCTCTGCCGGAACCGGGTCTCCAGATCCAGGGTGGACCAGATATCATTGGCCGGGTCATAGACCACGTCCAACTTGATATTGCGTTCCGTATCCGGCTGGTAACGAAAGGTCAAATAGACCAACCCGAACTCGTTTATATTCGGGTTATATGAGGTATTAAAGACCAGCCGGTTGTATTCATTCACTTCCCAGTTGGCGCTGGCATACACTACATGCCAGGGATCGCTGATTCCGCCCATATTATAACCGCCGCGGACCTCCGCCCGGAGTTGCGGGGCGTTATAGTAAAACCTGGTCCGGAAGTTCCCTTTGGGAAGATAGTAAGAGCTGTTGCTGATGAGTTGGGAAAAGGTCGTGGGTGTGCTGCCGCCGCTCTCCACCCAACTGGCTGTGTTCTCCCAGGAAAAATAAGGGGTGAACCTGGTTGTCCCCTGCAAGTCAATGGACCAGGCCATCCTGGAAAACTCCCCCTCCTCGAGCCAATAATCCTGCCGGCGTAAAGAACTGCCGAGTTGGAGGGTGAATTTATCCCGCTGCCAAAGGGTGTGAAAGATCCGCTGCAGGTGCAGGTCGGCACGATGGCCCTCCAAGCCGTCGGGGACTTTAACCAGGTGCAGATAATCCAGGTAGAGGCGGTAATCACCCAGGATGCCCCAACGGTAGACCGGTGTGGTCAGCCGCACCGACGGCAAACGGTTCAGTGAGTACCAATTGGCCGTGGGTTCCGGCGAGTGGTCGGCGGCTTCGTAAACTTCGGTCCGCAGTTGGTACCCGCCTATATTATGGTTGGTCTGCAGGGTATAGATATATTTGGTGGCAACAAACCCCGTATCCGGCCGTTCCCGGTGGTCCAGGCGGCCTGAATACGTCACGCTGTGCCGGGAAGACGGCCGCCAGGTTAACTGCATCCGGGGATAAAAATAGTACTCGGATTCCGGATAACGTTTTCCCCCCTCCAAATTGATGTTAAAGGGCCAAACCCGGTCTCTCCCGTTCAGCACGGCCCGGAGCCGGTACTCATCATATTCCAATGTTCCGTAACTGCTTCCCTGCCACTGTAGGGTACTCCTCTGCCAGTACTCCGCATCCAAGGAATAATCGTATAAGGGACTTAGCTTATGCGACCAGCCGGCGCCGGCCTGAATATCCTGGCCGCCGGTGCGGTAGTTGTTAAAATGATAAAGGTTGAAAAAGAGATCCTTCTCCCCGCCGAGGGGGAAATATTGTTTCACACCCTGCCCCAAACCGCCATGCTCGAACCAGTCCAGCATCAGGAGGCCGTAGAAACCTGCTCTCATGAAATAGCGGTAAACCAGTTTGACATAGAACCCGTCATACTCGTTATAACCCACCACCGGCTGGTCGAAGTTGCTCTCCCTCTCTTTTAACGGGATAACCATTACGGGCAGGTAGAAAAGGCGAATACGCCCTTCCCAATAGACCAGGTGGCGAAAGATGACCTTGTCGTCCGGGTAATACTCGACTTCTTTTGCGGTTATATGGTAATGAGGGTTTTCCCGGTCACAACCGGTCAGTGACGATCGCTGAACAATGGTGAGATCCCCTGCGATCTCTCCCCGTTCTCCCCGGATAATCAGGGGCTGGTTGTCTTCGGTCCAATTGAAGGAGTAATAATTGTCGATGCTCCCCTGGTCTTTTTGAAAGTTATAGACAAAATTCTCTCCGGAAAAGGTTGTGCCTTCCTTCTCAATGGTGACATCCTTCCCGAAGAGGACCTTCTCTTCCAGGTCAATTAAGAGTTCTTCGCCGCTGATCGCCACATCCCTGTAAGTCAGAACGGCGTTTCCTTGTGCGACGATTTGTTCCCGCTCAAAATCGTAACGGAGGTTCTCGGCGACTAGCACCCCTTTGTCCCCGCCGGGTTCGCCCGGCATATCGGGCGCTCCCGCCACGACGGGCGAGGAGAAAAAAAAGACCATCATCCAGAAGAAAATGGTTTTCTTGGTGCGCAAACCCGGGTTCACCTCCGCGTGCGGGTATTTTCTCAGCGGACCAGCAAGAAAGAAAGACCCCCTCCCAAGAGCAGAAAAGCGATGTTCGGCGCCCAGGCCGCCCAAAACGGGGGGATCAGACCGTTGACGCCAAAGGTCCTGAAGACAACCTGGGAAACGAAGAAGATTAGGATCAAAATCAGGCTGGCGATGAGGCCCAACATTTTCCCGCTTCTTGCCATCAGGGTGGCAAAAGGCAACCCCAAAAAGGCCAAAACCAGGGAAGCATAGGGCACGGCAACCTTCAGGTGGTAATCAACTTCAAAAACCGAGGTGTCAAAGCCGCTTCTTCCGAAAAGTTCTATATATTTCTTAAGTTCCTCCCGGGTCATCTCTTCGGTACTGCGCCCGCTGCTGAAAATAGCCTCCAGATCTTCACTGACTTCATAGAACATCTGATTGAAGCTGGCCTCCAGTGTCACATGGCCCCGCTCGTCAAGCTCGTAAATGAGCCCCTCACTCAACTGCCAGCGCTGGTTTTCCACCCAGCCGTAAGCCGCCGTCACCAGACTGGGAAAACCTTTCCCTTTCACCTCGTAGATTAAAATCCCTTCCATCCGCTGGTTTTCTCTGTTCACGCGCCGGATATAAAAATAGGTGTTCTCCGCCCCTTTAAAAAATATGTTCTCTTCAAAAAGGGGTTCCTTCTCCCGGGAAAGCAACGCCCGTAATTCCTGTTGGAAACGTTCATTGGCGGCCGGGACCACATAATCATTGAAGAAGAAAACGGCGGTGGAAAGGAGGAAGGTAAAAACAACCAGTGGGGCAACAAGTTTGGGGAAACTAAGCCCGCTGGTGCGGATGACATCAAGTTCGCGGTCTTTGGCCAAACGTCCCAGGCTGAGCAGGATACCAAAAAGTACCGCCGCAGGAACCGCATCCGTCAGGATCATGGGGATCCGGTAGTAAACTAAGAGCATCACCAGGGAAAATGAGGTCCTTTTCCCCACCAAAAGGTGGTTGAGTTCAAAAAGGAGGTTACCAATCATCAAGACCAAAAAGCCGGCGGCACAAAACAAGAGCTGTAGCAGGTATTCCCGGAGCAAATACCGGTGGACAATCTTCATTCCTTATTTCCCACCCTCTTCTCGTTGTCAAGCTTTTTTCTCCGGGGAATTTCCCCGCGCATTTGCAGCTTCCAACTCTGCCAGGCGTTTCTCCAAATCCTTTACCTTCTTAATCAGCTCCGGCAAGCGGCCGGCGACGGCTTGAATCCGCATTTCTTTGGTATGGGAACGGGCCGGTTGCCCTGAGTAGAAAGCCCCTGGAGGAACGTCCCCGATCACCATTCCTCTGGCGGCAATGACGGCATCCGCGCCAATTGTCACATGGTCCTTGATTCCGGCCTGGCCCGCCAGGGTTACCCGGTCCCCCAGGCGAGCGCTGCCGGCAATCCCGACTTGGGCCACCACCAGGTTGTCTTGGCCAATCTCCACATTATGCCCGACTTGCACCAAATTATCGATTTTTGTTCCTCTTTTGATCAGCGTCGCCCCGGTTGTTGCCCGGTCGACGGTGACATTGGCCCCGATTTCCACATCATCCTCAATAATTACCCGGCCGACCTGGGGGATTTTATAATGTTCCCCCTGATCCTGGATATAACCAAAACCATCGCTGCCGATGACCGCGCCCGCATGAATGATTACCCTCTTCCCCAGCAGCGTGCGGTCTTTGATTACGGCATTGGCGTGGATCTCCGTATCATCACCAATCGCCGTCTTTTCTTCAATTACCACCCCCGGATGAATGACCACCCGGTCGCCGAGGGTTACATCTTTGCCGATAAAGACCAACGGGCCTATGTAACAACCTTCCCCGCACTTAAACCCCTCTTCAATCACGGCGGAGGAATGGATCCCTGCCGGGAAGTCCTGCGGCGGGTGAAAGAACCGGAGAATTTTCGCAAAAGCCAGGCGGGGGTTCTCCACTTTGATTCCGGCCAACCCCGGCGGCAGTTGCAGGTCTTTCGGGAAAATAAAAGCCGCCGCCGGGCTTTTTTCTGCCATTGCCAGGAACTTAGCCCCGCCGACGAGCGTAATTGTTCCCGGCCGGGCCTCTTCAATCCCGGAAACCCCTTTAACCTCCAATTCACTGTTGCCGATTACTTCTCCCCCGACCAGAGCTGCAAGCCGGCTTAAGCTAGCCATCATCAAGCCCTCCTTCACCCGGCTCCGCGCCCGCGGGCCGCAAAAGTTTATTTCTCCGCAGCCTGCTAGTAATTTTGGCCAAGGCGTTCCGCTTCCTTCCGTAGCCACGCCTTTCCTTCCCGCCAAAGCTGCCGCCTGTACTCCTCCAGCATCTCCCCGACAGCGGCCTGCTGTTCTTTGGTAAATGCCGCCAACTCCGCCTCGAGTTCCTCGGTTTTGGCGCGAATCTCTGCGGTTATCTGTTGTTCTTCAGCCCGGATCTCTTCCTCGATCCGCTTTTTCTCCTCAACGGGCAAGTCCGGTAATTGGAGACGAAACCGCAGGTCTGCCAGGCGTGCCTTATGTTTCTCCTCGATTTGCCTGCGGTGGTCAGCCAGTTTCTCCGTACATTCCGCCTGCTTTTTGCTGATTGTTTCCCCGGCCGCCTGCTGAAGCCGGTTCCTTTCCCGCCGCAGTTTTTCCTTGATCTCCAGTTTAAGGTCTTCCTCCAGCCGTTTAAGCGTCTCTGTGGCCAGCTTTTCTTTTTCGGCCAGGAATTGCTGTTGGAAGCCGGATAAACCATTATCTTCCACCGCTTCACCGGGGCCCCGGTGCGGTTCCCTGGTTTCAACCGGCGGCTGCTTCTGGAAAAAAGAAAAAAACCCGGTAACCCTTTGCAAAGCCCGGCGGTACGTTTTCCAGTCCGCATCCTGCCTTGACGCCAAAAACTCCTTCAGACTGCCGGATGGCAAAAACTCCTCTCCGAGCCTGGAATTGAAGAAAACAGCCCCGCTCAATAAGAACAAGGCGAAAAGAAGGGTAAGAAAGATAGAGAGAAAAATGCGCCTGCCCCTAATCTTACATCAGTCCTTTTTCCGGAGTTTTTGACCTCAGCCGGTTTCCCGGAGTATTTTCGGTCATACCCCGGTACACGCTCTGCGCATCATACGGCTGCAGAACAGCGCCGCGTTCCCAACGGGCTTAATCCTCAGCGGCCTGGAGGACCTTTTCGGTCAAGTCAACTCCACCGTAAAAAACAGCGCTCTTCTCCAAAACCAGCGAAACGCCTTCCTCGTCGGCGACGGTTTCCACGATCCCCTCCAGCCAACGACGGGTTTCATCCATCTTCTGATAAGCAAGGGACAACAGTTCCTGACGTTTCTTTTCGATCTCCTTTTCCACCTTGGCAATTTCCTGTTCGATCCTGCTGGTATATTTCAGTTCAATCTCTTCCCGCTCCTTGCCTTCTTTCCCCTTTAGTTCCTGTTCTTTTTCCCGCTCCCACCTGGCCATGGTATTGCGGAATTCGGTCTCTTTATACTGGGCAAAAGACCGGAGCTCTACCTCCATCTCACGGTAATACTGTTGCGCCTCAATAAACTTGGGTAAAACCTGCTGCAGGTGTTCCATGTCGATATATCCAACATCAGCGTCTTTTTTGGCCTCGCCGGGGAGACTGATTAACAGCAATCCGGCAAGAAGAAGCAACAGTCCCAAGACCCCATAACCCAATATCCCTTTACATAACCTTTTTTTCTGCATCAAACAGCGGCACACCCCGTATATGCGGGGCCTCCGGATAACGGGATTTCCGCCACCCGGATCTTGGCCTTCTCTCCTTCCCTTGTTTTATTTATATCTAAAACATCTCGTCGATGAAGAAATGAATCTCCGGCGATCCGGTTTCACCATTCCACCCGTAGTCCAAACGGAGCTTACCCAGGAGGGGAACGGTGTAACGGACGCCTATGCCGTAACTGTGATAGAATTTTTTATAATCAACCGAACCCACATCATAGAAGGCTACCAGATACAAGGATTCGTTATCCGGCATCTGTTGCCGTAACTCCACATTGCCCAAGAAGAACTTGGTCCCCTCGGTGTGACGGTCCCGGTAACCCCGGACAGTCAGGGGGCCGCCCAGATAAAAACGGTCACTCTCGCCGGGGGTCCCTACGATGGTTCCGGCTTTAACCCGGTAACCCAAAGTCGTCCTCTCCCAGGGCGAATAGAACTGTTTAAACTCCGCGATATATTGGTTAAAATCATATTTCCCACCCAGCCAACCGCCGTGGATGGCCATTTCAATCCCGGCCCAGTAACCACCGGTGGCATGGAAGCCCTTATAGATGAGCTTGTTGTAGGTCACGCCCAAGCCGACACTGTTGTTCCAATACTCACCACCGGTTTCCCTTGAATCGTTCACCTTTTCTATCTGTAATGAAGTGCTTGCCCGCAGTTCTTCAAGCAAAGGACGGCCTATTGTTACTTTGGCGCCGGTTCGCTTCTCGGCATACGTCTCATCGGAAGTAACAACCGTCAACTCCGAATCATACCTGGAATAGAGGTTCACCCAGAGCGACGTCTCCTTCTCATCCAGCCAGGGTTCGTAGAACACAAACCCCGTATGCTGGGAAAGCCCCGGACTGCTGGAGAGTTCCAGGGAGATCCTCTGTCCCAGCCCAAGCAGGTTCGAATCGCTGATCACAAAATTCCCGGCCAGGCGGGCCAGTCTCGGGTCATAGGTCAAACCCACATTCAACCCCACGGTCTGCCCTTCTTTAAGTTCCAAAATAACATTGACAATCTCCGGTGACGTGGTGTACTCAAACCGCGGATAGATGTCGGCGAATAATTGCAGCCTGAACAAGCGCTGCAGGTCCTCCCGGAGGACGTTCAAGTCTAAAATTTCCCCTTCCTTCAGGTAAAGCTCTCTTCTTACCACCTTTTCGTCGGTCTTTTCCAGCCCCTTAAGGATAACCCGGCCGACCCGCGCCTCGGTGAGATGAAGCGTAACCACTCCGTCCGGAGTGATGATATCCTCGTCGGTACTAAGAAAAACCAGTTGCAGCCCGGTTTTTTCCTGATAGTCGTAGGCGGCTTTTTCCAGATCGTTCATGAATTTCACATAATTAAAAACCTCTCCCTCTTTTTGGGTGAAATACGGGATGATCTCTGCCGGATCCGCCTTCTGAAGGCCGGCAATCCTGATCTCCTTAATGATCGGGTTTTCGTAGACGGTGATGATTATTTTAATTCCCCCTAATAAAGGGGCCACATCCGCTTCGACCATACTAAAATAACCAAGGTTCTGGATGGCTTGAAGATCCTTGCGTACCGCGGTTTCATCCAAGGCTTCTCCCAGCCGTATATTGGAGACGGCCCGCAAGATCGTTTCATCAGTAATCTGGCGGTTGCCGGTAATCTCTATCGCTAAAACCACCGGTTGTTCCGTTGCCTGTGCCAGGCTTGCACCGGCAAGGAAAAGAAAAAGCAAAAGCAAGCCTGAACAGGCCAGCCTCTTCAGTTTCCTCACAAAAATCATCCCCCTCTGAAACTTAACTGGCTTCTAGTAGGGAATTCGTTATTCAACACGCTTTCCCTTCCTGCCTGCTAAAAAGTTTTCCGGCAGACATGGCATTTTATTCTTTCCCCATCGGCAATTAAAACCATACATTATAAAAGATCCGCCACTGCCAGCCCTGGTTTGTTGAATACTCTCCCAGCAGCGAAAGGTTCAGGGTGAGCCGGCCTTCGAAGGTCCAGATCTCTTCCGACAAATTGCTCAGGTTCCGGCTATAGGAAAGAAAAACATCCCGGCCCAGCGCCTTCCCGACGCTCATCCGTAAACCGCCGAGAGTCCTGTCATGTTCCAGGCTGAAAAGATCAACCTGGATCAACTCCCGGAACTGGTCGAAAAATGGTCCCAGGATCCCGTCGGTCACCGCCGCGATATTTCCTCTGATGAGCTTGACTAAGGAAAGGTTCTCAGGGTCCTGCATCTGTTCGGACCAGTTGAGCAAGGAAAAGATCTCTTCATTGCTCTTCGCCGGGTTGGAAGAGAGGGTAAAGAAGAGATTATCACCGGCCCAGCCTTGAGTAGCCAGAGTAATCTGGGTACCGGTTAAAAAGAGTGACGCCTCCAGGTCAAGGTAGGGCATGACGCCATATTCCGGCCGGAATTCCGCTTTGGCCTTGGTAACCTGGAAGGTATCCCCATAAACATTAATCCAGCCACGGTTGGCGCCAAGCTCGCCGGTGATTTCCGGAGCGGATAACCTGCCGCCCACACGCAATTGACCGTTCAGGGGGATACTGGCCAGGCCGTACTGGCGGAAATACACGTCCCTCCCGGCTTTCAGATTAAGATCAAGCCGTAAATCAAAATTAGCCGGAAGGCCGGTGGAAGAAGGCAGGCTGATGCGGGTCTTCTCCACCAAAATTTCCCCTTTAAGCAGAGGATCGGTTACCGGGCCGGCAAGAGAGAGATTCGCGTCAAACTCCCCGTCAAACATGGCATTGGTGTAATAAAGGTTGTGCCCGCGAATTCTAAGATCCAGCTTTTCCGGGCGGATTCCGTTCAGCAGAATATAACCTTCGCCCTGGAAATCTCCACGGCCGTAACGGCCGGCAAGTTTTTTCAGAACGATCCGGTCCCTGACAAACTTCAGTTCAATCCCGACACCCCGTAATTTTTCCGGCAATCCGGGGAGGTCTCCGCCGATTCCTGCGGCTTTTACTTCTCCCTCCAGATAAAAACGGCCTTTTTCTCCTTTCAGGGCCAGTTCCCCGTTGATGGTTCCGGCGTCGAGCAATGGTTCGGGAAGGAAAAGGTTGAAGAAGGCCATCTCGGCCCCGGCCAGAACCAACCGCAATTCCGTCCCGCCGGTCCCTCCCGTTGCAGCCGGTGGGAGCGAAAGCGGTTCGAACCAACTATGATCCAAGGGGACCCGGCCGTGAAAAGAAAACCTCTTCTTCTGCATGTCTTCCCCTTGTAAATAAAAACCCGACTCGGCCAGCCGGCCGGAAACGGTTAACCCGGGAAGGGAGAAGCCGCTTAAAATCAGGTTTTTGCCGGCGCCGGTAAATTCGCCGGTAACACCCTGGTCGTTCATTTCTACCGCCAGGTGGAGATCGACCCGGCCACCGGAGAAGCTGCCGTAACCGGCCAAAGCAGCCAGGGGGGACAGGAGAAAGCCGTCTATATCCAACAGGGCCCGGAATTCTTGGCCCGGCCTGTAGAAAGCGGTGGCCGCCAATTGCCCCTCACCACCTGACTCCGTAACGAGCAGGTTGTTGAGGGCTACCGTAGAATCGCGGATCTCAAAATCGGCCTCACCGGTTATGGGGAGGCTTCCCAGCCGCCCTTCTTCCAGCCGGGCCATCGTCGCCCGCATGCAGGAGGGGGACAGCCAAGCAGAGTTCTACTTCAAAGCCATGTGCTACCAGATCGCCAAGGAAATTGGCAGGATCAGTACGGTACTCTGCGGTAAAGTGGATCAGATCATCCTTACCGGAGGCCTGGCCCACTCCCCCGAGCTGGTGG
>JAAYIC010000030.1 GCA_012735195.1 Bacillota bacterium | reverse complement strand
CCCGGCGGGCAACCTCAAAATCCCCGGCGCTTTCCCGTTGAAAACGGCTGTTATGGGGAAACCGCCCCATCAGCACCAGATCGCCGACGGTAAAGGCGAAATTCGCCTCCCACCTCTGCGGCACAACCCCTACCCTGGCGGCGATCTCCCGTACGGAAAGGTTTGCCAGGTCTTCTTCCCCCAAAAAGACATGGCCGGTCTCCAGGGGAAGCAGTTTTACCAGGCACCGGAGTAATGTGGTCTTCCCGGAGCCATTGGGGCCAATAATCCCTGTCACCCGGGCTTTTTTCACCGAAAAACCCAACCCGGAGAAGATATACTCCTCCCGGTACCGGCATGATAGGTCTTCAACGGTAATTCCTGCTCTCGCCTGACCGGCCATTCTCATCTCTCCTTAATGCAACATCACGTAAGATACGGTTTTATATACTCATCTCTCTTTGTTCTCTACCTCATATATATAGACGGTTTTATCCGGCGACCGGTTCAAAAACCCGGTTTTTCGCTCAAGACCGGGCAACTCACATAACCGTACCGGCTTTTTTTCCCTTGCGCAGCAGGTAAATGAAGAAGGGCGCGCCTAAAAAGGCGGTAATCACCCCGACCGGAAGCTCGGTGGGGGCAAGGATGGTCCGGGCCACGGTATCGGCGGCCAGCAGAAAAACGCCGCCGGCCAGTGCGGAAACAGGGATTAACAGGCGGTGATCCGGGCCGATCACCAGCCGCAGCATGTGTGGGACCACCAGCCCGACAAAGCCAATAATCCCGCTGACACTGACCGCCGCTGCCACCAACAGGGAGGCGGAGAAGGCTAAAACCATCCGGAGCAGGGGGATGTTCACCCCAAGCTGGTGCGCTTTTTCCTCCCCCAGGAGCATCAGGTTCAGGTCCCGGGCAAAAAGCATGACAGCGCCAAAACCCAGGAAGATAAAGGGGAGGATATCAAACACATGGGACCAGCGGCCGGCGGAAAAGCCCCCCATCAGCCAGAAGACAATCCGTTGCATCTCTGTCCCTTGCAGGATCATCAGCATGGAAGTAAGAGAAGAAAGAAAAGTGGAAACAGCAATCCCGGCGAGCAGGAGGACGGTGAGGGAAACCCGCCGCCCGATGCGGGCCAGGTTATAGACAAGAACCGTTGCCAGCAGCGCTCCGGCAAAGGCCAGGACAGAAACGGGGTTTAAGGAGGAAAACCTGAGGCCGGAGAAGACGGCAAAGCCGATGGTCGCGCCAAGGGCCGCGCCGGAGGAGGCCCCCAGCACATAGGGGTCGGCCATGGGGTTGCGGAAAAGCCCCTGGTATACGGCGCCGGCGGTGGCCAGCGCCATTCCCACCAGCACCGAAAGGATAATCCGGGGCAACCGGATCTCAAAGAGGATCTTCTCTTCGATTATCCCCAGTTCCCCCGGGAAAAAGCCGCGCAAACCCGGCAGGCGCCCGGCAATGCCTTTTATTACCCTCGCAAAACTTAGCCCGGCCGGGCCGACGGTTAAAGCCAGCCCCATCATGAAAAAAAGCAGAAGCAGCAGGCCGCCGAAGAGAATGCCTTTTGGCAAGGTCCTTCTTGGCGGTTGCCGGTCTTCAGGGTTAATCTCTCTGTTGTTGAAAAAAACCATTTTTCACCTTCTCCCTGTCTGCACCTGCGGCTTTGGCGTTGAATTTTCAATGGTACCATTTTTAATTACACCCGGCCAGCAGCGCCTGGAGATCAGCCAGGGCCTCAATCATCCGCGGCCCGGGAATGGAATACCTATTATCGACTGCGAAGACTTGACGCTTTTTCACCGCCGCCGTTTCCTCCCAGAGTTTGTCCGCATATATGCTCTCCGGGTCCGCCCCGGGAATCGTCAGGAGGATGACATCCGGGTTCTTTTCCAAAATGATCTCCATATTCATCTGGCCCCAGGGTTTGGCCAGATCGCCGGCGATATTCTCTCCCCCGGCGAGGGTAATCGCCTGGTCGAGGAAGGACCCCGGGCCGGCAGCCCAAAGCAGTTCGCCGCCGATCTCACCGGCATACACCTTCAGTCGGCCTTCCCCGGCTTTTATCCCTCGCCTGCCCGCTTCTTCCACTTCTTCAAGAATCCTCCGGAGCCGGCCAACCAGTTCTCCGGCGACTGCCTCCCGCCCGGTGGCCCGGCCAATGAGGATAATTGAGTCCAAGATATTCGTGAAGGAATCCGGTTTGAGCGCCAGGACCGGTACTCCCAATTCCTCCAGTTTCAGCACGCTCTCCCGGCCGCTGAATTCATGGGCCAGGACCAGATCCGGCCGGAAGGAAAGGACCTTTTCAATATTAACCGGGAAAATATCGCCGATCTTCGGCAGGGCAAGGGCAGCCGGGGGATAGTCGCACCAGTCGGAGACGGCCACTACCCTCTCGCCTAAACCCAGGGCAAAGAGGATCTCCGTATTACTGGGGGCGGTGGAGACGATGCGGCGGGGTGGCTCCGGGATCAATACCTCCCGGCCGAACTGGTCGGTAAGAGTAATACCGTTCCCGCCTTCCCCGGCGGGGGAAAGGAAAGGTTGCGGAACCGGCCGCCAGCGGATGTACAAAATGATCACTGCCAGGCAGAGGACTGCAGCGGTAGTAATAAGAAGGGCGGATTTTAGCAAAAACTTCTTTCCCGGCATAAAGATCGCACCCGCCTTTCTCCGGCGCCTCCGGGGATCATCACCTGATTGCTGTGGATTTTTTACATACAAATATATAGACACAAGCGCTAGGTAAAATTACCTTCCGTTCCAAGTTGCCACAAGCTGCTAACTGATTGACAGAGAAAAACCCGGGCCAGTATTTCTGCCGGGGCTTTCAATCACTGGAGCATATTGCCTTTTAAAACTTTTCCCCGTAAAAGAGAAGGCTCCCGCCATGTGGAGCGTGCTGTCGTAAAAAGGTGCAGGGTTTTCCAGATCTGCAGGTTTTCCCTGTTCCGGATTTGGCTTCGCATATATGAAAATTAAAAAATACTTCGCCGTCTTTTTCTGATATCCTTCTTGAATTCCGTATTCTTTTCAAACGGCAGGGGCTGTTTCCGGAAAAAACGCCCATGGCCTATAAAAACAAAAAACACCCTGCTATGTGGGTGTTTTTCGTGATTCTCTCCCCCGGCTTATGCTTTCTTCGGGCCGTCGCCGGGCTGTTGAGGCCTTTTGGAGGGGTGGCAAATATCGCAGTCCCGGCAGAAAATCACCCTTTCTTTGAAGATGTTGACCATGGTTTCGGCCTCCTCCGGCGCACCTCTGTGGTGAAGGATTATACGTTGGGGAGCCAGGGTAATCAGGGCGCTCAGCAAAAGGTCTTTATATTTAAGCTCTTCCCCTTTTTCTTCCCCGAGCACCTGCCGGAGATATTTTTGTTCCAAGGGTTTTTTTTCCTCGTCGAGAAGGAAGAACTCCTCCGGACTTAGAAAAAGCACATGGACCTCATCGATGCGCGGTTCTTGGATCTCCACAAAATACTGGAGCAGTTTGATGAATTCCTGGTACTCTTTGTCCGCCAAGAAATTGTCGATCAGTTCCTCAAGGCGTTCTTTCAATTCAAAAAAATAATCCTTCAACCGGAACCGTAAAAAGCCTTCCAAAAAAATCTGGTCATTTTCCCTGAGAAAATCCTCGACTTCCTTTTGGACCCGGGCCAGACGCCGTTCCGCCCCAGATTCATTCAGGGAAGAAACAACTTGGTCACAGAGGAGCCAGGCTTCTTCCTTGGAAAGGTAAGGATGGTCGATCCGGGTCATCCGGTAGACAAAATCCTTGGCAACTTCCCCCAGAAGCAGTGCGCTCACGATCGGAGAAACGGTGGTGCGCAGGGTCTCTTCCTGCTTTTTTCCGTCTTTCCCAGGTACGTCATTGAGGACACAAGCAATAAAGAGATAGCGCCCCGATTGATGGGGCTTTATATCAATAAAAATCCCGTTCTTTTTGGCCCGGGAGAGCTCCTTCTCCAGATTCCGCTGTAAATCAGGGAGAGACTGGCGGGTTCCAATATAAATGGCCGGCATCCTTCCCCCTCCTCTATGGATATTATATGGGCGGAGGGAGAAGGGATATACAGTCAAGTTCCACTAAAACCCCTTTTTCCTGGGACTTTGTCGCTTTTTTCTTAATCCGGATTATTATCCAGGCAGACTTGCCGCCGGGATTTCGAGGGCCCGCTCCCACTTAAAAATAAAACCGCTGGACGAGGGGAGAGTAAAATCGCCGACCTCCGGCCGGGCGGAGACCGCTCCCGGATCGTGAACCGAGTTATCGCCTTCGGGCGGCAGGTCATTCACGTGGTCGATATCCGCCAGGCGTACCCAAATCCCGGGCCTGGGGAATTCCAGATTGACGGTGACGGTGAAGGGTTCAAAATTCAAAAGGACCACCATCTCTTCCCAGGGGGCGTCCCCGGGCCGCGTGGCCCAGCCAATCACTCTCCGGCCGCCGCCCCGTGCTTCATCCAACCAAGGGCCAATGATCCACGAGAACTTCCCTTCTTCCGCCGGGTTGTAGCCGTAGATCCGTAACCCGGGATAGCGGCGGCGCAGGGAGATCAGGCGCCTCGCCCACTCGTAATAGGGGCTTTTTTTCGCCAGTTCGTTCCAGTTCAGGTCGATCCGGTTCCGTGGGCGTTCGACCCCGAATTCCTGTCCCATATAGATCATGGGCTGTCCCAGGGCAACGATGGTCGCAAACAGTCCCAGCCGGGATTTCCGTTCCTTGGCCGGTTCCCCGGAAAGGTCGGCCCCGGCGGTGGCCACTTCGTAAGGGACGCTGTGTTCGTCATGGCTTTCACAGTAATTGATAACATTATTGGTGTGGGCGGCAAAGAAGTCACCGCAGAAATAGAAGAAACTGCCGAGGCGTTCCGGCGAATCATCGGTCCAGTCTTCAAAAACCCCCTCTCTCAGCCCCAGTGCCTTGATTTTATCATGGAAAGGATCGCACCATTGGGCATAGCCGTTGTATCCTTCCAAATTTAGATCCGGCTCGTTGGGAAGGTTCTCCGCAATCAGAAGACAATCGGGTTTAAAGCCGGTATCTTTAATCTCATGGGCCAGGCGGTGAAGGAACCGGTGGTCCATCCAGCTGCTGTGGGTGGCGTCAAACCGGAAACCATCCACATGGTATTCGCGAATGAACATCTTGCAGGCATCAATCAGCATATTTTGGACCTCGTCTTTCTCCGTGGCCACCCGGTTTCCCCAGGGGGGCTCGCCGTTGAAGTAAAAACCGCCCGGAGTGCCGTCGTGAATAATCACCCACAATGGATTGAAGGTGTTGGAAGTGTGGTTGAAGACCTGATCGACAATGACCGCCAGGCCCTGCCGGTGGGCGGCGTCGACCAGAGCCCGGAAATCATCGCAGGTGCCAAAGTCCCGCTCAATAGTCATAAAGCCGCACGGGTCATAGCCTAGCCGGTCGGGGCCCAGGGCCGTTGGCGCCTCGGAGGTGGGCATGAAAGCCAGGGCCGTTACTCCCAAACGGTTGAAGTAGCCGTCCAGGATCCGGCGGGTCACCCCGCGAAAAGTACCGGCGATCCGGGTCTTCACCGGTGAACCCATAAACATTCAATTCATAAATGATCAACCGGTCCATTGGCGGAGTCCGCCAGGCACCGTCCTTCCATTGGTAGACCGTGGGGTCGACCAGCTGGCAATTGTTGGTGTTGTAATCCGGGCCGTAACGGCGGGCGTAAGGGTCCTGTACCATACGGACCGGCCGCTGTTCATTGTTGAGGGGAACGCCGCCCGCCACCAAAAATTTATAAAGGTTTTTCCGGGGATCCGTGGGATCGGGAAGGGCTGTCCTTAACAGCCAAATATTCGGCTCGTCGTTATAGCCGCGGTAGAGTTTCATGGGGAGGAATTTCTCCGGGTCCGGGTTGGGGTGGTAAGGCGACTGCCAATCATTAAAATTGCCGGTCACGTAGACTCTGGCCGCCCGGGGATGAAAGAACCCGAAGAGGGTGGTCCCGTCAAGCAGATAATGGGCGCCGAGCAACGAAACGGCGCCCTTGCCGCTGACATCTGTATCGGGAAGATAGAGGCTTTTCCCGGCGGCTCCTTTTACCTTCTCATATACTTCTCTGGTGGAACCGGCGGGTTTTTCCGGTCTGACCGGGTAGATCTCTTCATGACGGGCAACGGTCCAGATTTCCTTGCCTAAATGCTGGCCGTAGCAACGGACGATTTTCTCCCGGACCCTCTTTTCGCCCTGCCGGTCGGCAAAGGAAAAACAGAAGTAGTTCCGCCGGAGCGTAAATTGGAAGACCGGGCCGTAATCATCCCAGCTACTGGGATAAACCTCATGGACGGCCCCTTCCTGTTGGGGGAACCAAAAAAGTAAAACCGGGTTGGCAAAACCCAATTCCTGCGGGGCATGAATCTTAACCGGATGCATCTTCTTTTTCTCCTTCTACAGTTTCTTTGCGTAGATCCGCAAATAAAGTATGCCCCGGTTAACCCGGTTTCAGTTATCCCGGTCCCGGTTATCCGGGCTTCACTTATACCGGCTTTACCCGTTCAGTTTGCTTCTCCCGGTTCTGCTTATCCCAGCTTTACTTATCCCGGTTTTACTTATCCTTATTTCAGTTATTCGCTTATTCCTGTTCCATCATTCCCTGGAGGTTTGCCTGCTCAAGTTTCATCCGCAGGGGATGACGGGCCTATCTGCATGATGACATCCAGGCATTTTGGGCATAATCCGGGATGGTCTTTACTTTCGCCCACTTTTTCGTGGTAAATCCAGCACCGCTGGCACTTGTCACCCAAGGCCCTTTCCACCTTCAACTCCAGCTGCTCCCCACCGGTAAACTCCGTTTCCACCTGCGAAACAATGAAGAGGGTAGCCAGGTCTTCCTGGAAATATGCCACCAGTTCCTGTAGGGCGGGAGGTACACTCAGGAGCACCCGGGCCTCCAGCGAGCTCCCAATTAACTTCTCGGCCCTGGCTTTTTCCAGCGCCCGCATCACTTCCTCCCGGACCTTCATGAACTGGTCCCACCGTTCTTCCAAGGCCGGGTCAAGGTACTCGTCGGTAAATCCGGGCCAGGAAACCAGGTGGACGCTCTCCTCCTCCTTGTATTCGCCGGGCATATGCCGCCAGATCTCCTCAGCGGTATGCACCAGGATTGGGGCGATCATCTTCACCAGGTTGCAGAGGATAGTATAGAGCACGGTCTGGGCCGCCCGCCGGCCCGGGGCATCGGCCGCCAGGGTATAGAGGCGGTCCTTAATCACATCCAGGTAAAAGGCGCTCAAGTCAACGGCGCAGAAATTGTGGACCGCATGGTAAATATGGTTGAACTGGTAATTGTCATAGGCGTCCGTCACTTTCCGCAGGAGCCTCTCCATCTTCAACAGGGCCCAGCGGTCCAGTTCTGGCAGGTCCTCGTAAGCCACGGCGTCCTCCGGCTTAAAATCGTACAGGTTCCCCAGGAGGAAACGGGCGGTATTCCGGATCCGCCGGTAGACCTCGGCCAGTTGCTTAAGGATGTTCGGGGAAAGCCTGATATCGGCCTGGTAATCCGAGGAGGCCACCCAGAGCCGGAGGATATCGGCGCCAAAATCATTAATGATCTTCTCCGGCGCCACCACATTCCCCAGGGATTTGGACATCTTCCGTCCTTCCTCGTCCACAAGGAAACCGTGGGTCAGGACCGCGCGGTACGGCGCCTTGCCGGTG
>JAAYIC010000059.1 GCA_012735195.1 Bacillota bacterium | reverse complement strand
GACTTTGGATGATAAAGGGCTCCGCCCGCCGCGCATGCGGGTCCGGTTCCGCCGGGAAAGGGCGCCGGAGTTCCGGTTCTCCAGGAATATCCAGGCCGGACGGGAGCTTATGGCCGGAGGGGAGCCGGGGGTGAAGATTGTGGAGAGAAAGGGGTTTCCCCCGGAGGACCTAATCGCCTACGCCCCGGTCCGCCGGGGCGGGGAGACTGTCGGCGGGGTGGTGTTACAATCTCCCTTTGCCCCGGTAAGGCTGGCGATCCGCGGTAACCGGAGGTTTTTTGGGACAGCCGCCTTTATTGCTTTTATTGCTGCGGTCCTCCTCAGCTATATATTATCCAACAGGATTACGGGGCCGTTACGGAAAATGCGCCGGGCTGCCCTGGCTATGGCGGAGGGGGATTTTTCCGCCCGGATCCCTGTGGGATCCAGGGATGAAGTTGGCGAACTGGCGGGGAGTTTCAACCGTCTCGCCGGGGAACTGGAGAATAAAATATCCGAACTTTCCCGGGAAAAGGAATGCATCACTACGATTATCACCAACATGTCCGAAGGGGTGATCGGGATCGACGGCGAGGGGAAAGTGGTCTTCGCCAACCCCCGTGCAGCCGGGCTTTTGGAAAATGGTTTCCAGGGCAAAGAAGGGTATTCCTCCTTTTCCCGGCAGGAAGGGATGGCTTTTCAAGAATTCCTTCCCCATGACGGGCTCCGGGAACTCATCAGCGAAGTCTTGACCACCGGCCGGCCCCGGGAAAAAGTCTTGACCGTTGCGGCGGATTCCGGCCGCCGGGGAGCGCCGGGCCGCGTTCTCTCGGTGCGGGCGGAACCGATCACTACCGGGATTGACGGGACTGGTTACCACCAAACGGGCAGGCAACGGTTTGTTGACAACCGGCCAGCTGAAAACCAGGCCGGGGATGAAAAAACCGGCGACGGGTATGAAAAAGGCACGGCGGGCCCGGACCGGTCCGGCAAACCCTTACCCGGCGGGTACCGGACCGGGGAAACAGCGGCTTTGAGCTCCGGTTGTGTGGCGGTGCTTAAGGACATCACCGAGGAGTGGAAATACCAAGAGATGCAGAAGGAGTTTGTGGCCAATGTTTCCCATGAATTAAAGACCCCGCTTGCCCTGATCCAGGGGTACCTGGAAGCGATTATGGATGGGCTGACCGGTGATCCGGGAAGCCAGGAACGGTTTTTAAGTATTATCCATCAGGAGACCGCTAGGTTAAAACGGATGGTAAACGATCTGCTGGCCCTGGCGGAGTTGGACCGCGGGGAAAGAAAGACGGAACCTGTCAATTTGGAAGAGGTGGCCAGGGATATGTTGATCCTGGCGGAGAAGGAGGCGGCCAAGAAGAACCTCCGCCTGATTCTGGAGGTTCAAGTCCGGGAGAGTTGCGGCAGGGAGAATGGTGACAGGGAGAATACTGACAGGGTAAATAGTGGCAAAGAAAAGAGTGGCCGGGAGAACGGCGCCGGGGAGGAGCGTGGTCCCATTATTGTTGCTGCCGGTCATAACCACCTGGCGCAGGTGGTTTTAAACCTGTTGGAGAATGCGGTGCGCCATTCGCCGCCTTCCGGCCGGGTTTCCATGCGTTTAGGCCTAAGCAAGGTTTCTGCAAGCAAAGGCGAAGACATGAACGGTTCTCCGTCGGGGGAAGAGGAGTTTGCCTGTTTGAGTGTGGAAGACGAGGGTTGCGGGATCCCGAAAAGGGAATTGCCTTTCATCTGGGATCGTTTTTACCGGGTTGACAAGGACCGGAGCCGGGACAAAGGCGGGAGCGGACTGGGGCTTGCCATTGTCAAACGGATTGTTGAGTTTTACGGTGGACAGGTCTCCGTCCGGAGCGAAGAAGGGAAAGGTTCGGTCTTCAGTATTTTTCTGCCCCTGGCGCGAGAAGAGGAAAAGGAATAATCTACAGCTATACGGTCTTTGGATTGAAGCGCCGGCGCGCGTTACGCCGGGCGCGGCGACTACAATACTCCCGTACCAGGGCATGGCCGGGGCAGGGAGGTGAGAGGAACCGGTGGAAAAAAACCGGATACCGGCCGGGGTTTTATACCGGCGAATAACCACTTGTCTGCTGCTGTTTTTTCTTGCGGGGCCGGGGAACTCCCGGGCGGCGGAAGAACTTTGGGATATGGAAAGGGTGGTGACAACCGCCCTGCGTCAAAGTGAAACCGCGATCAGGGCAGCGGAGAACCTGTACCAAAAAGAGCTCGAGTTAAAGATGGCCAGGGCTTTCTCCGGGGGCCGGGCCGGTGTCGGCGCGGGTGTTACCGCCACCCCGGCGACCGGCGGGGATTACACAGTCACCGGCCGGCCTGAACTCAGTATTGAGCTTCCTGTTACCCCCCGGCTGAAACTGGGGGCCAAATGGAACCCGGAAGAACAGACCAGGGTCTTGCTGGATTTTGAACCGCTGGCGGAGGATACAAAGGCGGCCGGGGCACGGCGGGCTTTAGCCCTGGCGCAGCTGGAATATAAAAAGACCATGGTCGCCCTGGAACTGCAGGTCCGGCAGGAATATATCAACCTTTTGTCGGCCCTCAAAAACCGGCGCCGTGCTGAAGAGGAACTGGCGGTGATCACGGAGTACCATAAAATTGTCCAGCGCCGTTTTGATCAGGGATTTCTCTCCGAAGCGGATCTGCGCAGCAGTGAGGGGGAACTGCTCCGGGCCGGGCTGCAATTGAGGAGAAGCGAGCTTCAGGAAGAAAGGGCCCGACTTAATCTTTCCCGGCTTTTGCAAAGCGATCTTTCCCG
Source organism: Bacillota bacterium (assembly GCA_012735195.1). Lineage (GTDB taxonomy): Bacteria > Bacillota > UBA4882 > UBA10575 > UBA10575 > JAAYGG01. The sequence continues at coordinate 47,917 of JAAYIC010000059.1, read as the reverse complement.
GGTGCAGTTCGCCGAGTTGCCGGAGTTTCCCGTGGTCGAGGCGGAAAGGGAAAAACTGCTGGCGGAGGCCCTGGCCAACAATGTCGACCTGCAACAAGCCCGGCTGCACTTGGCGGCTGCCCGTGAAGAATTGACAAGGCTCCGCCAAAACCGTCCTGTTATCACCCTGGAGGTTACTGCGGGGAAGGAGGAGAGACCGGCGGTTTCCGCCGGGTTTTCCTGGACAATTGGTTTTAACCGGCGAGAGCAGTTGGAGATTAACCGGATCAATGTGGAACAGGGGGAACGGGCAGTCGAAGGCGCCATAATCACTGTGGAGGACCGGGTGACCGCCGCCCTCGCCGATTTTGAATTGGAACGTCAGGCCATGATCTGGTTGGAACTGCAGTTGCAGGAGGCGGAACGGACCTACCGGGGGATGGAGATCCGGTTTGCCGCCGGTGAGTTGCGCGCGGTGGAACTGGAAAAAGCGCGCCTCGCCCGGGACGAGGCTTTCCAGGATTACCTCGAGGGTTGGAACAGGACGTGGAAGGCCTGGTATACTCTGTTGGCGACCATCGCCGCATAGAACGGAGGGAGGAGCGTGCGACGACCGGGGAAATTAATAATTTTGCTGGCTGTCGCCGGGGTTTTGGCCGGGGGGTGGTTTATACGCGGAGTGATGACCAGGAAGTCGGCAAGGAATCCCCAGTATGTGACTACCCGGGTAACCCGCGGTACGATCATGTCCGCAGTGGACGCCACGGGCGAACTCAAACACGGCCGGCAGGAATATATCTACTGGGAAGTAACGGGCACCGTAACCCAATTGCTGGTCAGCCCCGGTGATACGGTCCGCGAAGGGCAACTGCTGGCCAGGTTGGAGTCGCAGGCGGCCCGGGACCGTTTGGCCGATGCCCGGGACAGCCTGGAAATCGCCAGGATTAAACTGGCCAAGGCGGAGGAGGCCTTTCAAACCGCCCGTGAGGATGCGGAGTTGCAATACGAAAGGGCCAAAGCGGATCTGGCCGCCGCCGTCCTGCGCCTGGAGGAGCTCAAAGAAGGGCCCGGCGCTCCGGAACTGGAAACGGCCAGGAGCAATCTGCGGGCGGCCGAAAGGACCTGCCGGACGGCGGAGAAGGAATTCGCCTTAAATAAACAGCTCTTTGCCGAAGGGCTGATTGCCAAGAAAGAATATGACGATTCCTTGCAGGCACTGGAGGCGGCCCGGGATCAGGTGACCACCGCCCGCCTCCGTTTGGAAGAACTAATGGAACCCCCTGATGAGAAGGAACTGGCCATGGCCGGGGCTGCGGTCAGGCAAGCGGAGATCAATCTGTTATTGGCCGAACGGCGCCTGGAAACAGTTGAGACCCTCAGGTATGAAGAGTTGACCGCAGCGCGGATGGAATACAGGAAACAGCAGCGGGTCCTGGCTGAGGCCGAAGAACTGGTGGAGAGTTTGCATCTGCGGGCGCCCTTTACCGGGTTGGTCTTGACAATTAACGCCGCAGAGGGCGAAGAAGTGGTGGCCACTTCCCGCGGGCAGGAGACCTTTTTACCCTTTATGATCCTGGCCTCCCATGACCGCTGGGAGGTCCAGGCCTATGGCAACGAAGAGGATGTGGTCAAGATCGCCCTGGGAATGCCGGCGGAAATTGTTTTGCTGGCCAAAGAAGACCGGGTTTTTACCGGCCGGGTCTCTTCCGTCGGGGCGGAAGCCAGGGTATCCAGTAATATCGTTACTTATCCCGTCACCGTCCAGATGGAAGAGAGCGCGGAGTTTTTCCGTCCCGGGATGTCAGCGGATCTTCTTATTATTATTGAACAAAAAGAAGATGTCCTCATCCTGCCCCAGGCGGCGATTACAAAAAGGGGCGGCCGCAGCATGGTGCAGGTCTTGCGGAACGGCAAAATCGTACCGGTCCCGGTGGAAACCGGAATCACCGGCAACGGCATGGTGGAGATCCGTTCCGGACTGGATGAAGGTGCGGAAGTGGTTACCGGGGTTAGAGAAGCCGCCGCTCCCGGCGGACGGCCGCCGGCCGTCAGGGTGAATATCCCCGGGATCCGGATCCGGAGGTGAACAGGTGATTAGCGTTACCGGTCTCTCCAAGATCTACCAAACCGGCCGGATTCAGGTGGCCGCCTTAACCGAGGTCACTTTCCGGATAAAAGCCGGTGAGTTCGTTGCGATTATGGGACCTTCCGGCTCCGGCAAATCCACGTTAATGAATATCCTCGGTTGCCTTGACCTGCCCACCGCCGGCTCCTACCGCCTGGCGGGGCGGGAGATCAGCGGGCTTTCCCACGGGGAACTTGCAGAAATCCGCAACCGGGAACTGGGGTTTATCTTTCAATCCTTTAACCTGCTCCCCCGGTTGAATGCCTGGCGCAACGTGGAGCTGCCCTTGATTTATGCAGGCATTCCCCCCGGGGAAAGGCGGGAACGGGCATTGGCCCTCCTGGCCATGGTGGGTTTGGCGGACCGGGTCGAACACCGGCCGCAGGAATTATCCGGTGGGGAGCAGCAGCGGATCGCCATCGCGCGGGCGCTGGCCAACCGGCCGGCGGTTATCTTGGCTGACGAACCCACCGGCAACTTGGATACCAAGGCCGGCCGGGAGATTATGAAGCTTTTTGCCGCCCTGCATAAAGAGGGCAAAACCATTGTCATGATCACGCACGACCCGGAGATTGCCGTCTTTGCCGGGCGTGTTCTTTACTTCCGCGACGGCCGTCTCCGCCGGGATTTATTGACTCTGGACCCGCAGACAAATACGGCCTTTACCGCCCGGGATCTAATCGACCGGTTGCACGGGGAGGAGGAAGGGAGGCCATGAAGATCCGGGACAATTTACAGTTGGCCCTGGAAGGGCTGGCCGCCAACCCCCTCCGCTCGATCCTCACCACTTTGGGGGTGATCATCGGCGTCACCGCGGTTATTGTCATGACAGCCCTGGGCGAAGGGGCTTCTCAGCAAGTGACCGCGGGTATTGAGGGTCTGGGTTCAAACCTTCTCATCATCACCCCGGGACGCACCGGCAGGAGGAGCCGGGAACTGGGGGCGGCCGGCAGCGCCACCACCGTCACCAGCGACCTCCTGCCGGTCCTGGAGAGGGAACTGGCTGCGGAGGGCGGGGAACTCCTCCGGGGTATAGCCCCCGAAGCCCGGCAGGTACTGCCGGTCCGGAACGCCGGCCTCAGTATCACCACGAACGTTATGGGTGTTACCCCCGCCTACCCCGGTGTCAGGGGTTATGCCTTAAGCGAGGGGGCCTTTTTCAACGAGGACGACTTGGAGAGGCGGAACCGCCTGGCGGTACTGGGGAAAACCACCGCAGAAGAGCTCTTTGGCGAAGAGTCGCCGGTGGGGCAGGTGATCAGGATCGCCAACAACCGCTTTACGGTTATTGGTGTCTTGGCCGAACGGGGTTATTCCGGCTTCTCTCACCTGGACGATCTGGTTTTGGTCCCCCTGACCACTGCCCAGCGCAGGCTCTTCGGGCATAACCGGCTGCAAAGCATCTACCTGGAGGTGGTGGATTCCCGGTTTATGGACGCCGCTTATGAGCGGATCGACCGGATCCTCCGCGGGTATTTCCAGGAGGAGACAGCCTATTCCTTAAGCAATCAGGTGCAGATCCTTGAGACGATCCAGAGTACCACCCGCACCTTCACCCTCTTGCTGGCGGGGATCGCCGGTGTCTCCCTGCTGGTTGGGGGGATTGGGATCATGAATATCATGCTGGTTTCAGTGACCGAACGGATCCGGGAGATCGGGATCCGTAAAGCGCTGGGCGCGCAAAGACGCGAAATCCTCCTGCAGTTTTTATTTGAAGCCATAGTATTAAGCCTGGCCGGCGGGGGGATCGGGATCTTGCTGGGTCTGGCCAGTTCCCGGCTGGCGGCTTTTTTCGGCGACTGGCCGGCGGTGGTCTCCTTGGATGCCATCCTTCTCGCCTTTGTTTTTGCCTTGGCGGTCGGTCTCTTCTTTGGCGTCTATCCGGCGTATAAGGCATCGTTGCTGCCGCCTGCGGAAGCCCTGCGCCATGAATAAGCCTGCTTGCACCGGTTAAGGGAAAATGCTATAATCGTTACGTTGCCGCAGCGTGCCGTGGGCACAGGGGCTCATGGGGATTTTTGGAGATTTATTGAGGTTATCGAGGTTCATTTTCTGATTTATCTTATATAACAGTCCCGCGAGTGCCGGGACGATCATCATGGTTCCGGAAAGGGAGGACGTTTTCATGGACCAGGCTCGGATCCGGAATTTTTGTATCATTGCCCATATTGACCACGGGAAATCAACTCTGGCCGCCCGGTTATTGGAATACACCGGTGCGGTCAGTGCCAGGAAAATGGTGGCCCAAGTCCTGGACTCCATGGACTTGGAGAGGGAACGGGGGATCACCATCAAAGCCCGGGCGGTCCGCCTTACTTACCGGGCGGAGGATGATCGGGAATATATCCTGAATCTGATTGATACCCCGGGCCATGTTGACTTCTCCTATGAAGTCTCCCGTTCGCTGGCGGCCTGTGAAGGCGCATTACTGGTTGTCGATGCGGCCCAGGGGATCCAGGCCCAGACCATTGCCAATTTTTACTTGGCGCTCGAACATGATCTGGAGATCATCCCGGTCATCAACAAAATAGATCTGCCCGGCGCCGAACCGGAGAGGGTCATGAAGGAGTTGGCGGATATCGGCGGGTTCACCCGGGAGGAGGTTTTAACCGCCAGCGCCAAAACGGGCCTCGGCACGAAAGAGATTTTGGAAGCCATTGTCCGGCGGATTCCCCCGCCCCGGGGTAGTATGGAATCGCCTGTCCAGGCCCTGGTTTTTGATTCGCATTTTGATTCTTACCGGGGGGTCATTGCCTACCTGCGGATGGTCAACGGTCGGCTGCAAACAGGGGAAAAGATCAAGGCCATGGCAACGGGGAAGGAGTTTGAAGTCACGGAACTGGGGGTTTTTGCCCCGGAGATGGAGCCGGTGGAAGAATTGGGCCCGGGAGAGGTCGGGTATTTGATAGCCGGGATTAAAGATCTCCGCGACAGCCGCGTCGGCGACACCATAACCTCTGCGGAAAACCCGGCACAAGAGCCGCTTCCCGGCTACAAACCGGCCCGGCCCATGGTCTATTGCGGGCTCTACCCGGTGGAGAACGACGGTTATGGCGACCTCCGGGAGGCCCTGGCCCGCCTTCAACTGAACGACGCGGCACTGGTATTTGAGGCGGAGTCCTCCAATGCATTGGGGTTCGGTTTCCGCTGCGGCTTCCTGGGGCTTTTGCACATGGAAATCATCCAGGAACGGTTGGAGAGGGAATACAGCCTCAATATCATCGCCACCTCTCCCAGCGTGGTCTTCCGGGTTTACCTGAAGAAAAACGGCGAAGTCCTTGAGATCCGTAACCCGTCGGAGCTTCCGCCGGCCGGAGAGATCGAACGCCTGGAAGAGCCGTTCGTCAAAGCCAGTATCATTCTGGCCAGCGACTATGTGGGGGCCATCATGGAACTTTGCCAGGAGAAAAGGGGTCTCTACCGGAGTATGGAATACCTTTCCCCGGACCGGGTCTTGCTCCGGTACGATCTGCCGTTCGCCGAGATTTTGCTGGACTTTTACGATAAACTGAAATCCCGGTCACGGGGTTATGCCTCGCTTGATTATGAATTTGCGGGTTACCGCCCCTCCGACCTGGTCAAGCTGGATATCCTCTTAAACGGGAAACCGGTGGACGCCCTCTCCGCAATTGTTCACCGGGAAAAGGCCTATTCCCGGGGGAAACAACTGGTCCAAAAACTCAAGGAGATCATCCCCAGACAACTCTATGAAGTGCCAATCCAGGCCGCCATCGGCAGCAAGGTGATTGCCCGGGAGACCATCAAGGCCATCCGTAAAGATGTTTTGGCCAAGTGTTACGGCGGGGACGTGACGAGAAAGCGCAAGCTCTTGGAGAAACAGAAAGAAGGAAAAAAACGCCTGAAACAACTGGGAACCGTGGAAGTACCCCAGGAGGCGTTTTTGGCAGTGCTTAAGGTCGACGATTAACCCGCTTCTATCTATATATGGTATACATGACAGCGGCTATTTCTTTTTGTCCTGTACGATGAAGCCCCCTTTTGTCCGGCGCGCGTCAAAAATGGTGACAAAGGCATGGGGATCGGTCTCCTCCAGCAACGCCAATAAGCGGGGGATCTCTTTCCGGCGGGTGGTAATATTGAGGATATGGCGGGGGCCGGATCTCCCCTGGCCTTCGAGGACAGTAACGCCAAAGTTATTCTGGCGTAAGAGACTGATCATTTTTCCGGAATGGGTTTTTGGAATCACTTGTACCAGGTTATATCCGACCGCCAGGCGCTCCTCCAGCCATCCGCCGGCAATTGTCCCACAGGAGAAACCAAGGGCGTAAGCGATGATTTTCCAAGGCTCATTCAGGTGCTGTACCACCCGGCCCAGGGCCAAGATATAGATGCTGACCTCGAAAAAACCTGTCATCGCGGCGCGGACGCGCTCGCCCCGCATGAGCATCAGCACGCGGAAGGTGGCCAGACTGACATCGATAATACGGGCGAAAAAAATAAATAAGGTATTCACTAAAGCATCCATCACATGTTCTCCTTTTATTAACCGGCCCCGATCTTCGCAGGTATCCATCGGTTTAAAATCATAGTTACAATAAATGTACCTTTTACAAATAAAACTGTCAAGGGGGAAAGGGATGGGCAAGCCCCTCGCCGTCTATATGCATATACCCTTTTGCCGGCAAAAATGCGGTTATTGTGATTTTCTTTCCTTTGCCGGGCGGGAAGATCTCTTCAAGCCGTATTTGGAGGCTTTGGTGCAGGAAATCCGGTTGTTGGCCGGGGAAAGGCCGCCGGTGGCCACGGTGTATATCGGCGGCGGCACGCCAACACTATTATCCGGGGAGGATCTGGCCTTTCTCGTCCAGGAAGTGAAGGCGGCAACCCGGCTGGATCCCGGGGCTGAAATCACAGTGGAAGCCAATCCGGGGACTGTCACCTTGGAGCAACTCCGTTCTTTGCGGGCGGCGGGGGTCAACCGTCTCAGCCTCGGCGCCCAGGCCGGCCAGGAGAAGTTCCTGCGGCTATTGGGGCGAAGTCATACTGCGGCCCAGACCTGTGAAACGGTGGCCGCGGCTAGAGCCGCCGGTTTTGCCAACATTAACCTGGACCTGATTTACGGGCTGCCCGGACAGACGGCCGCCGAGTGGCAAGAGAGCCTGGAATGGGCCGTGGCCCTGGAACCGGAACACCTCTCCTGCTATTGCCTGCAACTGGCGCCGGAGGTACCCCTGGCGAAGCTTATTGCTGCCGGTTACTATCAATCGCCGGCTGAAGAAGAAGTGGTAGCCATGTACTATACGACTTTGCAAATTTTGGCGCAGGCCGGGTATGAGCAGTATGAGATCGCCAACTTTGCCCGGAAAGGATATGAGTGCCAGCATAATTTATGCTACTGGCAGTACCGGGATTACTTGGGTCTGGGCTTGGGAAGCCATTCTTTGGTCTCTGGGGAACGCCGGGTTAACGAGGAGGACTTCTCCAGTTACTTTGGCAAGATTGCCGCAGGGAAAAGCCCGGTTGCCGTCAGGGAAAAGATCGACGCCAACCGCGGGATGGTCGAAATGGCCATGCTCGGTCTCAGATTGAATAAGGGACTTGCCGCCGAAGATTTTTTTCACCGCTGGCAAAGGGATTTGCGGAGTTTTTTCTCTCCCCGTCTGGAAATTCTGGTTGAGAAGGGCTTTTTGCGTTGGGAGGGGGGAAACTGCCGGTTGACGGCCAAAGGGATGCTGGCCAGTAACCGGGTATTGGTTGAACTTTTGGGGGCGTATTTATAAGTAATCCTGATCCTTGCCTCTTGACAAAGAGGGGAAGGGGTGGTATTTTTAGAATAGATCAGTTAGCACTCATTAACTGAGAGTGCTAACAGGAGGGTGAAGTACAAATGGAAAGAAGGGAGTTGGATCCTAGAAAGGAAAAGATTTTACAGGTGGTTACGGATGATTATATTGAATCGGCCGAACCTGTAGGATCACGTACAATCGCCCGTAAACACAATTTAGGTCTTAGCCCGGCCACGATCAGGAATGAAATGGCGGATTTGGAAGAGTCCGGCTATTTGAAACAGCCGCATACATCGGCTGGAAGAATCCCGTCCCACCGGGGTTACCGGTATTATGTCAATACTTTGATGGAACAGAAGCAATTAACCGATGACGAATTGGCTTTTATAAAATCGGAGTTTGATTCGAAAAATAAACCGGCGGAGTTCGAGGCAATCCTGCAACGTACGGCGAAAATTTTAGCGTTGATCACCAAATATCCGTCGCTAATCCTCACCCCCCGGCCGCAGGAGGCCTATTTTCGCCATATCCATTTAGTCTCGATGGATGCCAATCATGTCCTGGGGTTAGTGGTCATGGATACGGGATTTGTTGAAAACATCCTCATCGAGACGCCGGTAGCTTATACCCAGGATGATCTCAACAGGATCTCCGCCTTTCTCAACAGCAAACTCCATGGGGTTCCCCTGATGGAGTTCGGATCGGCCATTATAAATCAGTTGAAAACCGAGGTTCGGTTTGGGGAAGGATTTGACGATACGCTGCAATTGCTCCTTACTGCCTTGGGGAAAAAGAGACAGGAGCGGATTTATGTTGATGGAACCATCAACATCCTGGAACAGCCCGAGTTCAAGCAGGTGGAGAAGTTCAAACTCTTGCTGAGCATTTTAGAGGAGGAAGAGAAGCTCCTGGGTCTTATGAACCAGGCTTTGCAAAAACGCGGACTGAATATTCGTATTGGTGATGAGATTAATGACGATGCTGTTGAAGACTGCAGTATGGTAACAGCCACTTACGAAGTGGACGGCAGGGTTCTCGGCGCCATCGGTGTTTTGGGTCCCACGCGGATGGATTACGCCCATGTGGTAACAGTAGTCGATTTTGTCGCCAAGTGCCTGGGCGGCTTTTTATCGGAGAAATAACCTGCAGGGCAAACTTGCCCAAACGGGCGAAGAATGACCGTGTGCGGGTCACGTGCACGACGGGCGCGATAATAGAGGTGCGGAGGTTTAGCGATGAAAGCGATGGATGAAAGAGGAACTGTGGATGCCCGCCTGGATCTCCAGGAGGAAGAGACCCTTGAGAAAAGTCGAAGTTCCGGGAAGACCGGGGAGATCGGAGAAAGGGAAAAGGGTGAAAAAGCGGAAGCAGGCGGGCAAGATGCGGCAAGTGAGAAAATAGGAGAAGTTAAAGAAGGAGAAGAACAAGGGGAAGATGAGAGAAGAGAGGACCCGGCGGTCCACCTTGAAGAGTTGAAAAAGGAGAATGAGGAGCTTAATCAGAGGTGGCTTCGTTTACGGGCTGATTTTGAGAACTACCGGCGGCGGAGTCGCCAGGAGTTGCAGCGTGCCCGCGAACAGGCATTGGAGGAGTTTATTCTGAAGATTCTTCCTGTGGTTGACAATTTGGAGCGGGCGGTGGCGGCAGGCGCCGGCGGTTCCGGAAACGAAGCGAACCTGCGTACCGGGGTGGAGATGGTTTTCCGGCAGTTCATGGAGGTTCTGGAGAGAGAAGGGGTGACTCCCATCGCGGCTGTAGGAGAGATCTTTGACCCGGAAAAGCATGAGGCCTTTTGCCGGGAGGAGTCGGAAGAACCGGAAAATACCATCCTGGAGGAGTTTCAAAAAGGGTACCTTTTTGGGGAGAAAACCATCCGGCCCAGCCTGGTGAAGGTAGCGGCCGCAAAAGAAAAAAACGTTGCCTTTGAAAGTAAAGAAGAAGGAATTGGAGAATGAGGAGAGGGAGTTGGAGGTTGATGGAAAGTGGCAAAAATACTCGGTATTGACCTGGGAACGACAAATTCCTGTATGGCGGTGATGGAAGGCGGCGAACCGGTAATTATTCCCAACGCCGAGGGCGGCCGGACCACCCCGTCGGTAGTCGGGTTCTCCAAGAGTGGCGAGCGCCTGGTCGGGCAGTTGGCAAAAAGACAAGTCGTGGCCAATCCCGAACAGTCGGTGACCTCCGCCAAGCGGCTGATGGGAACAGACCATAAGTACACGATCGACGGTAAGGAATATACGCCGCAGGAAATTTCCGCCATGATTTTACGGAAAATGAAAGCTGATGCCGAAGCCTACCTCGGTGAGAAAGTGGAAAAAGCAGTAATCACCGTACCGGCATATTTCACCGATGCCCAGCGGCAAGCGACAAAGGACGCCGGGGTCATCGCCGGCCTGGAGGTTCTGAGGATTATTAACGAACCGACGGCCGCGGCTTTGGCCTACGGGTTGGAAAAGAGTGACGCCCAAACCGTACTCGTCTTTGATTTGGGCGGCGGTACTTTTGACGTCTCCATTCTGGAATTGGGGGACGGGGTTTTTGAAGTCAAAGCCACCAGTGGCAATAACAACCTGGGTGGCGATGATTTTGATGAGCGGATTATCAACTGGCTGGTGGAGAATTTCCGGAAAGAGCACGGTGTGGATCTGAGTAAAGACCGCATGGCCATGCAGCGGTTAAAAGAGGCGGCGGAAAAGGCCAAGATTGAACTCTCGGGCATGGTCACCACCAACATCAACCTGCCTTTTATCACCGCCGTTGACGGGCAGCCGCTGCATCTCGATATGACCCTGCCCAGGGCCAAGTTTGATGAATTACCCGCCGATCTGGTCGAGGCCACTATGGGCCCGACCAAACGGGCTTTGAGCGACGCCGGCCTTGAACCCGGTCAAATCAACCGGGTGATCCTGGTCGGCGGGTCGACGCGCATCCCCGCTGTGCAGGAAGCGGTGAAGAAGATTACCGGGAAGGAGCCTTATAAAGGGGTCAACCCCGACGAGGTGGTGGCGATTGGCGCCGCCATCCAGGGCGGAGTCTTGGCGGGGGAAGTCAAGGATATTGTCTTGGTTGATGTTACCCCGCTCTCCCTGGGGATCGAAACCTTGGGGGGAGTCTTTACAAGGATTATCGACCGGAACACGGCCATTCCCACGTCCAAAAAGCAGATTTTTTCCACCGCCGCCGACAACCAGACTTCTGTGGAGATCCATGTCTTGCAGGGTGAACGGCCGATGGCCGCCGACAATGTGACCCTCGGCCGGTTTCGTCTGGATGGGATCCCCCCGGCGCCGCGGGGTATACCCCAGATTGAGGTGGCCTTTGACATTGACGCCAACGGGATCGTCAATGTTTCCGCCAAGGATCTGGGTACCGGCAAGGAACAGAAGGTGACGATCACCTCCTCCAGCGGGCTTTCCAAAGAAGAGATCGAGCGCCTGATGAAAGAGGCGGAGGCCCACGCGGAAGAGGACAAGAAACGCCGTGAACAGGCGGAATTGAGAAATGAAGCCGACTCTTTAATTTATTCGGTGGATAAGACCTTAAAAGATCTGGGGGATAAGGCGGCAACAGATCACGTGGAGAGGATAAACAAAGCCAAAGAAGAGCTTTCCCAGGCTTTGGCCGGCGAGGATTACGACCTGATCCGGGAGAAAAAAGAAGCCCTCCAAAAGGTCCTGCACGAATTGTCGGCCACCATTTATCACCAGACCTCCGGCGGCGCCGCGGCGGGATCCGGGACCGGCGGGCAACAGGCTGAGAGCCACGGTCCTACAGTGGATGCGGAATACAAGGTAAAAGAGGACGACACCAAGTAGGTCCGGCTACGCCAGGTTATTGACAGGAAAGAGAGTAGAATAAACCATGGCCAAAAGAGATTATTATGAGGTTCTGGGTGTTCCCCGGGGCGCCGGCGAAGAAGAGATAAAAAAGGCCTACCGCCGGCTGGCCCGGAAGTATCACCCGGATGTCAATAAAGAAGATCCCCAGGCGGAAGAGAAATTTAAAGAAATTAACGAGGCTTATCAAGTTTTGAGTGATCCGCAGAAACGGGCCGCCTACGACCAATTTGGCCATGCCGGCGCCGACGGCAGTTTTGCCGGTGGAACCGGTGGCTTCGGCGGTTTTGGGGATTTTGATTTCGATATTTTCGGTGACATTTTTGACCTCTTCCGCGGCGGAGGACGGCGGCGCCGGACCGGTCCGGAGCGGGGCGCCGATCTCCGCGTGAACCTAACCATCGATTTTGTGGAGGCGGTTTTTGGCACCACAACCACGGTTGCCGTACCCCGGATTGAGGTCTGTCCGGTATGTCATGGGAATAGGGCCAAACCGGGGACGCCGATCAAGACCTGTCCGCATTGTCAGGGAAGCGGAGAGGTGCACTATGTCCAGAACACTGCTTTTGGCCGGTTTAGCACTGTCCGCACCTGTGAACAGTGTGGCGGGGAAGGCAAGTTCATCGAAGTCCCGTGTCCGGAATGTACCGGTGAAGGACGGATCCGGCGCCGGCGGGAGATTGAGGTGAAAATTCCGGCGGGGGTGGATAACGGTTTCAGGGTACGGGTACCGGGTGAAGGCGAGGCCGGCCTGCGGGGCGGCCCCCCCGGCGACCTCTTTGTCTATTTGACTGTCCGTCCCCATCCGCTTTTTCAGAGGGAAGGCGATAATATCATCCTTGAGCAACCCATCAGTTTCGTCCGGGCGGTTTTGGGAGGGGTCATTGAGATCCCGACTCTGGAGGGAACTTCGGAATTGAAGATTCCCGGGGGAACGCAGACCGGCACCGTCTTTCGCCTGCGCGGCCAGGGCGTTCCCAGGCTGCACGGGCACGGCCGGGGCGACCAATTGGTACAGGTAAAGATCCAGATCCCAACCAAACTCAATACCGCCCAGCGTGAGGCCGTTCACAACCTGGCGGCGGCCTTTGGTGAGGAGATCCCGGAAGACAAGGGTTTTTTTGGTAAAGTAAGGGATGCTTTTGGCAAATAATCCCTTTCCAAATCCGACCGGAGTATTTTATGCCATGTTGCAGCCCGTTTCACGCTGCAACATGGCATATTTTATGTATTGCAGATTATGACTTCAGCGGGGCGCGTCGCGCTTGGTAAAATAACTGCGGATCGGTTTTCCGGGGCTGACGCCACTCCTGAAACCATGCGGGTCTTTAACCACGACGCCGTTGACAATGACATAATGAATTCCCCGGGAATAACTGCCGGTCTTCTCTGCTGTGGCCGTATCGATAATATCCGCATAATCAAAGATGGTAATATCCGCATCCATCCCCTCACGTAATCTTCCTTTTTTCTGCAAGGCCGGCGCCACATTATCCAACCGGCGGGCCGGAAGAATCGTCATCATTTTTAAGGCTTTCATCAGCGGAATCACCCTTCTTTCCCTGGCATACAGGCCGATCGTCCTGGCAAAGCAGCCGGCCCCCCGCGGGTGATTGTTCATATGCGGTTCAATAATGGTATCACTGCCGATCATGGCGAAGTCGGCTTGCAGCGCCAGGTCCACATCTTCATCGGGAATGGCGTAGGCAATCAGGAGAACCCTCTTTTTCCGGTATTTTTCAAAGCTCTCTTTCGTCAGTCGTTCCGTGCTGTTACCAACCTGAAGGTCTTCATAACTGATCTGGAAACGCTCCTGCCAACCCGGGTCAAACCGGGCGGAATTGGAATAGGTGGCCCAGGAGTTGTAAGGATAAAGATCAACCGTAATATCCACCCCTTCCCGGCGTGCCTCTTCAATAATCTTCAGGCTTTCCGCCATGGAAAAGGTCCCTCCCGTACTGTTGATATGGGCAATCTGTACGGAAGCGTCGAGTTCCCGGGCGTAGTTAATAACCTCGTTAATGGCATCGAAATTATTCCCTCCAGGTCCGTAGATCGTAGCGTAACGCACATGGAAAAAGGAGGTCAAGTCGTATTTCTTTCCCACTTCCATGATGGCTTTAATCTCTTCTGTACTCATGCCCGGGTAGTATTCGGGGCTGAAGGCGATCCCGATGGCCCCGTCCAAAATAGCCTGCTCTGTCATTTTCTTCATCTCTTCAATCTGGCGGGGTGTTGGCGCTCTGTAGTTGCCGATCCCGAGTTTATGGCGGAATCCTACCTGGAGGACGGCGCCTCCATAATTCAGGATCATGGTCCTTCTGGCGTAATATTTGAACCAACCGGGGAAGTCGATGGTTGCCCCGTGCATGGCCAGATTGGTTGTGACCCCGTCCGCCACCTTGAACCTATTCCCCACATCGTTGGGGCTGTAGGAGAGGATATCAATGAAACCGGGGGTAACCAGCAACCCGGTGGCATCGATCTCTTCGGCGCCGTGAATTGTCTCCCGGGTGATCACCTCAACCTGCTCCCCTTTTATCCCCACATTATAGTTGAATTTGACAGTTCCCGTCTCCGGATCGATCACCGTACCGTTAAGGATAACCAGGTCGAAGAGTTCGCAGTCGCCTCCACTTTCTCCATGATTCTCCTGGTCTTCTTTTGCGGCTCCGTCTGTATCGGCCTTGCTTGTCTCTCCTTGTTCATCTCCGTTTTCCTGCAGCCTTTGCTTATCTTCGGCAAGAGAGGGTACATATCTTTTCAAACAGGCGTAATAGAGGCCGGTTTTCCCGTTTTCGGAGGCAAGGAAATAGACTCCTTCCGCAGTCTCATCCCAGAATAAGAGGGTGGCCGGTCTCCGGTCCAGTGCCAGTTCGAGTTTTTTTCCATCCGGGAGAACATACAAAAGCAGCCGGGAACCTTCCGTGTCCGCGGCCGCTACGGCCAACAGGTCGCCCCGGGCCGAGAGGGCGGGAGGAGCAACAGCCTCCTCCAGGGAGAAAAGAAGCTCCCTTTTATTCTCTGCCACATTGTGCTTGCAGATTTGCACGGCACCGCTTTCTTCGGACGGAGCAAGGAAGAGGAACTCCTCGTCTCCGGGGAGAACCTGCAACTAGGGGCGAAAACCGGCGGCAACGGAAGAGGCGTCCGCATTCATGGCAAAAAGCTCAATTGGCAGGTCTAAAGTATCCCGGTCGGTATTGGCAAAGATCTTCCCGTCCTTCCCGGCGGCGGGGTAAAAGAGCCTCTTCTCCACCAGTGAAGAAACGGTGATATTGCCTGTTATCATCCGGTCGGTGAAGGAAAAAACTTGCCTTTGTTTTGTTTCCAGATCAAAAAAGACCGTCTGGTTCTTTCCTTCGTTATTGAAAAGAGAGAGCCATAACCCTGTTCCGTCCGGAGTGAGACTCATGCAGATCCCCGCTGCTTCCACTGGAATTTCCAGTTCAGGAAGGTCTTTGGCGACAATTTCCGCAGGAAGTTGCGGGCGCGCGCGGGTACCGGCGGACGCATTCCCGTCTGTTGTCAGCTTTTGTAGAAGCAGTTTGAAGCGGCTGCCGGTGTTTTCTTGGGCGGATGTATTTTCTTGCTCCCGTGCGGCTTCTTGACGGCCGGCATCTTCCCGTTCGTCGCCAACCCTGACCATATATGCCAGAAGCCCGTCCTGTCCTGCGGCCGCAAGTACAGTTCCAGTTTCCTGCCAGACCGGGAAAGACCTTATCGTACCGTCGTTTTTTTCCGCAGCCGGCGAAAACGCTCCCAAAAAGATCCATACAACCGCAAGGAACAGAAAGACCAAACCCAGGAGGACCAGTATTCTTTGCCAATGCTCGGTAAATTTCTTGCCGGGTGAGATTTTCACTGCATATCACTCCTTTCCTTCCCATGGGAAATTTAGCCTTTATTTTTAATTCGCCATAAAACCAACCGAACCCTTGCAGGAAATAGATATTTTTGGCAAAAAAAGGACGCCCGGCCGGGGTGGATTCAATCTATTGACAGGTATTGCTCTCTATGGTAAACTTGTTAATACTATAAGCGCGCAAATTTAACCGGGCCGCGGGCCCGTCAAACTCAATGAACGGGTGAAGTAGGAAAAAGCCTTGGTAAAAAGAGAACCGGTGGGTGGTGCAAACCGGTCCGGGCCTTTCCGAAGTTACCCCCGGGAGAGGAAACCTGAAACCCCCACCGGAAGTAGGGTTTTCCGGTCAGGAGCCGTTATCTCCGTAAGAGGCCGTATTTGATATGTAAACACCATCCAATCATAATCACGGCAAACAGGGTGGTACCGCGGGTGTTTATCCCTCGTCCCTAACCGGATGAGGGATTTTTGTTTTATAGATACCAACTCTGATCACGAAGAATTATGCGGGTAAAACCTCTGGTTTCCCGGCAAATTAAAGAATGTTATCGTAAGGAACAGTGCGCACGTAAAATACGGAGGGATGATGATGAGCAAGAACGTACTGGATGTTTTTGAAGAACGGGGTTTCCTGCAGCAGGTCACATACGAGGAGGAACTCCGGGAGTTGCTTGCCACTGAAAAGATCACGGTCTATCTGGGAATTGACCCGACGGCGGACAGCCTTCACGTCGGCCACCTCATGGGGGTTATGGCCCTCGCCCACCTGCAAAAGGCCGGGCACCGGCCGTTGGCCCTCGTTGGCGGGGGAACGGCCATGATCGGCGACCCCAGCGGGCGGACGGAATTACGGGAAATGCTGAGTAAAGAGAAGATCGAGGAGAATGTCCGCGGGATAAAGAAACAACTCGCCAAGTATTTGGATTTTACGGACGGCCGGGCTTTGTTGCTAAATAACGCCGACTGGCTGCTTCCCCTGAACTACCTGGAGTTTTTGCGGGAGATCGGCGTTCATTTTTCCGTAAACCGGATGCTGACCGCCGAATGCTTCCGCGCCCGGATGGAGCGGGGATTGTCTTTTATAGAATTCAACTACATGCTGCTCCAGGCTTACGACTACCTTCATCTCTATCGCAAATACGGGTGCAAGCTCCAGGTCGGCGGGGATGACCAGTGGTCCAATATCTTGGCCGGGGCGGACTTGATCCGGCGGGTCGAGGGGGGGAAGGCCTATGTCTTAACATGGCCCCTTTTGACCACGGCTTCCGGGAAAAAAATGGGGAAGACCGAGGCCGGTTCGGTCTGGCTTGATCCCATAAAGACCAGCCCCTTTGCCTTCTACCAATACTGGCGCAACACCGACGACGCAGATGTGGAAAAGCTTTTGGCCCTCTATACCTTTTTACCCATGGAAGAGGTAAAGCGGTTGGGCGCCTTGAAGGGGGAAGAGAGCAACGAGGCCAAGAAAGTATTGGCCTACGAGGTGACAAAGCTGGCCCATGGGCCGGAAGCGGCAGCCGCGGCAGAAAAGGCGGCGGAAGCCCTCTTCAGCGGGGGGGAAGCCGGCGCCGAAGAAATGCCTGCCACACAGGTGGAGGCCGCCCGCTACCCGGAGGGGATTCCCCTCCTTGAGCTGCTGGTAATGACCGGTCTGGTCCCTTCGAAAAAAGAAGGCCGCCGTTTGATCGAGCAAAAGGGAATCTCCCTGAACCGGCAGGTCGTCTCCGACCAGGGGCTCATCATCTCCTTGGACGATTTCCGGGAGGATGGTTTGTTATTGCGTAAAGGGAAAAAGACTTATCACCGGGTGGAAATAGTCTGAGTTGGAAAGCCAAAGGCAGGATCAAGGGCAAACTAGGGGTTTGTACCTGAAAATAAAGGTATTTCTACCTTTGGCAGGGATGCCGGGCAAAAATGTGGAATAAATAATAGAATGGGGAGGAGGGATGGTAATGACCCGGTTTCGCCGGTCTTTTTCTGCAGGCGCACGCGGATCCCTTATAGTTCTGCTTTTGCTCTTTTTTTCCTTTAATGCCGATGGTTTCAGCGGCGCAGCCGTGGGGGAACTCGGAAATTTTCTGCCCAGAGGCGCCAAGATCATCCAGGTCATCTCCGACGCCCGGTTTGATCTTGATGATGACCTGGAATACCTGGTCCTCTATTCCCTGCGGGACAGATTTGGCTTGATTCTTTTGGACCGCGGGAATAACCGGAGATATTCCGTGATTTTCCAGAAAAACCTCGGTGACGGTAACCCCAAAACCGAAGGCCGGGCCGGCTTCGGCGATACGGCGTATACTTACCGGATTTTACAAAACGCCGATTTGGACAGGGACGGGGTTTTGGAGTTTTGGACCGTCTTTCAGCCGGCGGATTCCCCTTTCGCGGAGATGACCATGTATAAATTCTGGAATCAACATTTTTCCCAGATGTTTTCGGTCCGAGCCAGCTATGACCTGCAATTCTTTGATTACCGGGGGAAATTGGTTATCCATGAAGTCAATGGTCCGGAGCGGGGAGAAGTGACGCTTCAGAGTAAAATATGGGACCCCCGCACCAATAAGCTGGAGGTTGTCGATACCTCCTACCGGATGACGCAAAAAGAGTATCTCGCTTTTGCCCGGTCCCGCCGGCGTCCGTGCCTGTTTTCTTCCGCGGGCGCTACCGGCGACGGGATCCTGGATCAGGATATTGAGTACTGCTGGGGTGAGAGCTTAAATATCCTTCAGGAAATTCCCCAGGGAGAAAAGGCGATCAGCGCCTTGTTGCCGGAGAACGCCTTTTTACTGGAGATGGTTTCGGATCCGGCCTTTAACCCCTATATTGAGGAGAGTTATGTCTTAACCTATCAAGTTCCTGACAAAACCAATTCCAGGCGGGTCTTGCTCCTTGCCGCCCTAGCTACTTGGGATTTTGAAAACGCCCGCTCCCAATTGCCGCCCCTGCCATTCCCGGCCTATGGGTTGGCCAGGGATCCTGAAGGTAACCTTTACAAGTCAATATATATTTTGCCGGGCAATGCCTTTAACCACCTGGCCCTGCTGGGGAACGGGGAACGTTTATCCTCATTGAAACTGGTTATCCTTAATAATAACGGCCTCTTTTTTGAGGAAGCCGCTGTTTTTAACAGCAGTTTTCACCTGCAATTTATCGAGAGGTTCAGTTTTGTGGATTTCGGTTATCATTATGAGGTAATTACCGCCGACCGGGATAGCAATAAGGTCAATATTAAAAAATGGCAGGCGGTTCCGGAAGGCGTCTATGATGAGATTGGCCGGTTTGAATTGGTGTCAGAAGAGTCTTACCAGAGCGCAAGAGAGTATAAGAGTGTTTACTACCGGGTTGAAGAACCTGTTTGGCTGCGGGAAGGTTATGAACAGTTAATTTTTCGCTCATTTCACCGCCCGCGGCTTACTCCTTTTGCCGGTGGGATTCCGGAACCGGATTTTGGCGGACGCCTTGATGAATATATTTTTAAGTACATGACGCCGCTCCGGATTCACCAGTGGGTGTTTTGGGAGGACAGGGAAGGAAGCGAAGAAGCCCTGCTTTTGCTCAGAACCGGTCAGGCTTTTTGGCCGCCCGCATACTCCCTGGGTTTCCTTTATCGGCATGAGGATGGGATCTCTCTGGATACCTTCGGTCCTTCCTCTTTGGTTGTTGGCGACGGGAATCCGTTATCCGGGGTTTATCTGGTGGATATAACAGGAGACGGCCGGTGTGAGCTTTTAATATTGAGCAGGGAATATGATCTTCAAGCCGGCAAAAATTGGCTGCATCTAAGTATCATGGAAAAACAGGGCCAAAAGTGGCGGCGTATTCACGACCGGGATATACAATATGATGACCTGCGGTTATATACGATCGGCGATGAGATATGGTTATTCGGCTATCTGCGAGGCGAACCGGGAGTTGTTGAAAATGCCGTTTACCCCTTTATTTGGGAAGACGGACGCTTTAATTACCAGCAAAAAGCAGTGGTCGACAATTTCTCTCTTTACCTGGAAGGGCTTCCGGAGGAGAAAACAGACCTTCTTGGTGAGGAGTTTCTGCTTTTTCCTGGGCTTCCCGGCGGAAGAAGGCTTGAGATCGATGCTTTTTCAGCCCCGGCAGAACCAGAGGAGAACGATTTTATTCCTCTCCAGTAGGGGAATTTTCTGAATTTTGGGTGACAATTCATGGCCTATGCACTTGCCGGGTTGGGATTGTGGTTTCTCTTTTTTCTCCTGGTCCCCAAAGGGGAATGGCGGAATTATTACAGTACTGTGATTTTTACCGCCCTTTTGGCAACGGTCTGCGATCTTTTGGGCGTGGTCTACCGGCAGTGGGTATATATCGGCCCGACGGTTGGCGGTGTCAGCCTCTGGTCGGATCTGGGGATCGCTCCCCCCCAGGGCGGGCTGGCTGCCTATTTCCAACGGAAATACCCTGCCCGTGCCTGGGCCAACTGGCTTTTTTGGATCAGCGCCAATGCCTTGGGCGAGCGTCTTTTTGTCCAGTGGGGATTGATTCACTACCTTAACTGGACTTCTCTTAAAGCGACCCTCTTTTATATCCTTTTTTTTGCCGTCATCTTTATTCAAGATCGCTTATTCTCCTCTCTTCCTTGAGAACAGGCAAACAGGAGCCAAGATGGGGTTCGCCCGCGCCAATCCAACGCCCCGGTGTTCCATAAAGTTGCTCCACGCCGGATTCCGGAAGGGATCACCACGCCAGGTTTTAGAAAGTGAAGCAGGATGAAGCAGGAGGTGGTGAGGATGAAGGAGAAAACCACGCGCGCGCGCGCGACCACTGCGGCTGCTGGCGAGGGATGTTTATACCTGGTGGCCACTCCGGTGGGGAATATGGAAGACATCACCTACCGGGCTTTGCGGGTCCTGAAGGAAGCGGACCTGGTGGCTGCAGAGGACACCAGGCACAGCCGGAAGCTCCTGGCCCATTTTGAAATTCACCAGCCGGTTGTCAGTTATTACCGGGAACAGGAAAAAAGAAAATCCCAAAAACTGCTGGCGCTTTTGGCCGCAGGGAAAAAAATAGCCTTGATCAGTGACGCCGGGACGCCGGGAATATCGGATCCCGGTTTCTTGCTGGTAAAAGCGGCGGTCGAAAACGGGATTCCGGTTGTTCCGGTGCCGGGGGCTTCGGCCCTTTTGGCGGCGGTTGTTGCTTCAGGGTTGCCGGCCGGCCGTTTTGTGTTTGAAGGTTTTTTACCAAGAAACAACAAGGAACGGCAGGCCCGCTTATCCGCTTTACGGGATGAAGAGCGGACAATTATCCTCTATGCATCCCCCCACCGGCTCTTGGCGGATCTCCGGGATCTACAAAAATACCTGGGCGAAGAACGGAGAATAGTAATCGCCCGGGAACTGACAAAGGGTTATGAAGAATTTTGGCGGGGCAGTATCGCCCAAGCCCGCCGGGACTGGGAAGGCCGGGAGATCCGCGGTGAGTTTACCCTGGTTGTCGCCGGAGCGCCCCCGGCGCCTCCGGAAGACCTTACTGCGAAATATAGGAAATTATATGAAGAAATCGTTGAAAAAGAGAAAAAAGGAGAAAAATTTTCTATAATTGTTCAGGAGATTGCCGCCAGGGAGGGTATTTCCCGCCGGGGTTTATACCAGTATTGCCTGGAAAAGAAAAAAGGGGAGAGCTAAAACTCTCCCTTGGAAATCATGGTTTTCGTAAGAATAAACGATGCAGGCAGACGCCGCTTTAAGAGGCGTCTTTCATGCTTTTTAAGCATTCCTGACAAATGTTTTTGTCTTTAAAAACCTTAATCCCTTCGGCATTACCACAGAAAATACAGGCGGGTTCGTATTTTTTCAGGATAATCCGTTCCCCGTCCACATAAATCTCCAGGGCATCTTTCTCCTCGATCTGCAGAGTTCTCCGTAGTTCGATGGGAATGACTACACGCCCTAGTTCGTCAACTTTGCGGACAATGCCCGTGGATTTCATCATGCCTTTTTCCTCCTCCTTTCGCTATGTTTCGACATAAAACTACAAGATAATTATACCTGAATTTCCAAAATAAGTCAACATGTTTATGGAAAATTTTATTGTAACAAGAAGATTAAGATCTCTTGACAAAAAGATCTTAACCGGCTATAGTTAAAAGAAAAGTCTACCGCTTAAAGCAATGACAGGGGGGAGTAGGTGGTTTTCCACCGGTTCAGCGAGCCGGGAGAGTGAAAGCCGGCCGGAGAAGACCATTGAAGATGACCCTGGAGCGCAGGGCTGAAAGCAGTAGCGTGGAGTTAGTAGGCCCTGACGGGGTGTCCGTTATCCACAAGCCGGATTGGGAAATATCCGCGTAGAGTCCCTTTGACTGCAGGCGTTGCTTTTTGACCGGATTTGCGGGTCTTGCGCGTACGCGCGGGACGGCAGGTAAAGGCGGAAAAACAGCAACGTATGGAAAAAGGGGAAAATGGGGTGGTACCGCGGGAAGCTTCCTCTCGCCCCCAAAGAGCGTTTCTTTGGGCGAGAGGTTTTTTCTTTTTGGCCCGGTGCGCACGGGCGCAGGTATCTCAAGAACGCTGGAGCCCGTTTGGTTGCCGCGCGCGTGAGAAAACCGCTTTGGGATGGGAAGAATATTCGGGCTAACAAAGAACGTTTGGTTGCCGCGCGTGGAAAACCGCTTTGGGACGCGGAGAAGATCCACGCTAAAAAGGGTGTTTGTTACCGCGCGCGTAAGAAAACAATGAGCAAGGGACAAGGAACCGTCCCCTGTCTGCTAAACAAGAGGAGGGAGAGTAGCGATGGGGAAGTTTTATGTGACGACACCTATTTATTATCCCAGTGACAAGCTGCATATCGGGCATGCCTACACCACGGTGATCGCTGATGCGCTGGCCCGTTATCACCGGCAAATTGGGGATGACACCTATTTCTTGACCGGCACTGACGAGCATGGGCAGAAGATTCAACGCCGGGCGGAAGAAGCCGGTAAATCCCCGCAAGAATTTGTGGATGGGATTGTCAAGGGAATCAAGTCCCTTTGGCAACTCTTAGAGATCAGTAATGACGATTTTATCAGGACCACCGAGGAACGGCACGTCAAAAGGGTCCAGGCGATCTTTAACCGCCTTTACGAACAGGGGGATATTTACAAGAGCGAATACGAAGGCTGGTACTGTACCCCCTGTGAGACCTTTTGGCTGGAAAGACAGTTGATCGAGGGCCGGTGCCCCGATTGCGGGCGGGAAGTTGAGCTGCTTCACGAAGAGAGCTATTTTTTCCGCCTTTCCATATATGCCGACCGGCTCCTGGATCATATTGAAGCCCATCCCGAGTTCATCCAGCCGGTATCAAGGAGAAATGAAATGATCAATAATTTCCTCCGTCCCGGTTTGGAGGATCTCTGTGTCTCCCGGACCACTTTTTCCTGGGGGATCCCCGTACCCTTTGACAGCAAGCATGTGGTTTATGTCTGGCTGGATGCATTGAGCAATTATATTACCGCCCTGGGTTACCCGGACGAGCCGGAGCTTTTTCATAGATACTGGCCGGCGGATGTCCATCTGATGGCCAAAGAGATCGTGCGTTTCCACGCAATTATCTGGCCGATTATCTTGATGGCCTTGGACCTCCCCCTCCCCCGCCAGATTTTTGGCCACGGCTGGCTGGTGCTCGAGGGCGGAAAAATGTCAAAGTCCAAGGGAAATGTGATTGACCCCGTGGTCCTGGTGGAGAAATACGGGTTGGATGCGGTCAGGTATTATTTATTGCGGTAGATGCCTTTCGGCGCCGACGGGGTCTATTCGGAGGACGCCCTAATCTTACGGATCAATAATGACCTGGCCAATGATCTCGGCAACCTCCTCCACCGGACGGTGGCGATGATCGAGAAGTTTGCCGGCGGGACGGTTCCAGCCCCCAATACCTATGAGGACCTTGACCGGGAAGTGATTGACCAGGCTGCTGCAGCCCTGCGCGAGCGGAAGGAATATATAGAGAAGCTGGATGTTTCCGGCGCTTTGGCCGCCATCTTCCGGCTGGTGGAGAAGACCAATAAATATATTGATTCCGCCGCGCCCTGGGCGTTGAATAAAGAGGGAAACAGGGAACGGCTGGCGACGGTCCTCTATACCATGGCCGAATCACTCCGGGTGACCGCCCTTTTGTTAACCCCGTTTTTGGTGGAGACCCCGGGGAAAATCTGGGCACAGCTGGGTCTGGAGGGCGATCCAGCGGCTTTGAACCCGGAGAAAGAGGCGGTCTGGGGGCGCTTCCCCACCGGTACACGGGTGAAAAAAGGCAAACCCCTCTTTCCCAGGATCGAGACGGACAAAAAGGAGTGCGCTCCGGAGAAAGAACCGTCAACGCCCGCAGGGAAAGGGGGCAAATCCCCGGCAGCGAAGTTGCAGGCGAAAGCGCCAACGGAGGCAAAACCGCCGGTGAAACCGGATGAGACTCCGGAAGGCGCGGATCTCGTCACCATTGAGGAGTTTGCCCGCTTGGATCTGCGGGTGGCCCGGGTCTTGGCTGCGGAAAGGGTCCCGGATACTGATAAGCTGCTCAAGCTTACTATCAAGTTGGGCGGGGAGGAACGCCAGCTGGTGGCCGGGATCGGGCAGCACTATGAACCCACTTCCTTAATCGGCCGGGAAATTGTGGTGGTCGCCAACTTGAAACCGGCGAAGATCCGCGGCCTGCTTTCCCAAGGGATGCTCCTGGCGGCCGCGAATGGCGATGAACTGGCGCTGGTGGTTCCGGAAAAATCCGTTGGCGAGGGTGCAAGGGTGCGATGAAGTTCTTTGATACCCATTGTCACCTAAATGACGATGCTTACCACGACGACCTGGAGGAGGTCATCGGCCGTGCCCGGCAACAGGGTGTGGGGTATATACTGGTGCCCGGTTACGACCTGCCTTCTTCGGTGCGGGCGGTGGAGTTGGCCCGGCAGTATGAGGGGGTTTTTGCCGCCGTCGGAGTGCACCCCCATGATGCGGTCACCTATAATCCGGAGGTAGAAAAAGAACTCCGGCGGTTACTGGCCGAAGAAAAAGTGGTGGCCGTGGGTGAGATCGGCC
This sequence comes from Bacillota bacterium, assembly GCA_012735195.1. GTDB lineage: Bacteria > Bacillota > UBA4882 > UBA10575 > UBA10575 > JAAYGG01. Next base: position 23,330 of record JAAYIC010000059.1, on the reverse strand, counting down.
TGGATTACCATTACAACCATTCGCCGCGCGAACGCCAGCAGGAGATTTTCCGGCGGCAACTGGCCCTGGCGGAAGCAGCGGATTTACCGGTGATTATTCATAACCGCGAGTCCCATAATGATCTTTTTCGCCTGTTGCAGGCGGCCGGTGAAAACCACCGGGGCGTGCTTCATGCCTATTCCGGCAGCAAGGAGATGCTGAGAGACTTTTTGGCACTGGGGCTTTATATCTCTGTCGGGGGTCCGGTCACCTTCAAGAATGCCAGAAAATTGCCGGAGGTGGTCAAGGCCATTCCCACTTGCCGGCTGGTTCTGGAGACAGACGCTCCTTATCTTACTCCCCATCCCTACCGGGGCAGGCGTAATGAACCGGCATATCTTGTCCACACCGCCGGGCGGGTCGCCGAGATCACAGGTGTGAGCTGGGAAGAGCTTGCCGTTTCCACCACAGAAAACGCCTTCCGGCTGTTCCCGCGGGCCGCGGCCGCCTTTCCGGCGGGAAACTAGAAAGATTGGCCCATATTAGTCCGGACGGAAGGAATGGCAACGGATAAGTCGAATCAGTTAGGGAGAGGGATGAGGGAGGGGATCGCATGAACCTGGAGAGGGTCCTGATCGCCGAGTATGACTCGCACCTGGCGGAGTTGATGGTGGTTCGCCTTTCCAATGCCGGTTATCAGGTGGCGGTCAGCAAGAAAGGCGATGAGGTGCTTGAAAAAGCCTTGGAATTCGATGCCGGCATTATTATTGTCGACCAAAAACTCCCGGAAAAAGACGGGCTGGAGGTCTGTTACGACCTGCGGTTAAACCCCAGGACCCGCCGGGTTGGAATCCTCCTCCTGTCGGATAAGGTTGTCGACCTTAAGGATCTGGCGAAATTGGGTTTGCGGGTCGATGACCAATTGGTCAAACCCTTTAACCCCCGGGAGGTTTTGTTTAGGGTCCACCAAATAATGGCGACTCTCCGGGTTTTGCAGTCCAATTTCATCCCGGGTTTTTTTGATTGGGAAGCCCTGCGCAAGGAGGTTCAAGACCGCATGCAGGCCGAAGGGTCTTTTGCCCTTCTCTTTATCGATATCAAGGAGTTTCGGATCTATAATAAATATTACGGGTTTTCCGCCGGGGATGAGGTGGTCAAATGGCTGGCCCGGATTATTCAAGAGGTTACCGATGAACTGACCACTCCCGATGTCTTCCTCGCCCATATCCAGGGTGATCATTTCGCCGTCCTGTTGCCGCAGGACCTTGGAAGACAGGTGGGGGAGAAGATTATTAACCGGTTCGACCGGGAGGTTCCCGGTTTTTACCGGAAAGAAGACCGGGAACGCGGCGGAGTGGTGGTAGAGGACCGGGAGGGGAAAATGACCACCGGCGGTTTGATCTCCCTGGGTGTGGCATTGGTGGAAAGCGGGGAACGGAAATTCACTCATCCCTTGGAAATAAAAGAGGTGGGAGAGGAGATACTACAATATATAAAGGTCAGACCGGGAAGTCATTTAATGATGGACCGCCGGAGGGAGTAACTCCTTTGCCTTCTTCCGGCAGCGAACTCAACCCGGCTTCTCCCCGCGTGCTCCAGGAACTCCTGCGCAAGCATGGGATTAAACCCCAAAAAAGACTGGGCCAGAATTTTCTGGTCGACAAAAATGTGCTGCAGAAAATAACGGCTGCAGCCGGGGTAACCCCGGCCGATTCCGTTTTGGAAGTGGGGGCGGGGGTTGGAGCTTTAACCAAAATCTTGGCGGAGAAGGCGGGGATGGTGACAGCGGTGGAAAAAGACCGGTCACTGGCGCCGGTTCTCCGGGAGGTACTGGGGCAAAGAGAGAATCTCCGGTTGCTTTTTACGGATATTCTCAGAGTAGACCTGCAGGCGCTCTTTGGCAATGAGCGGTCGCACGCCAACCTTAAGGTGGTGGCCAATATCCCCTATTATATTACTTCCCCGCTGCTTTTTTATCTCCTTGAGTCCGGTATAAACTGGAGTCTCCTGGTTTTCCTGGTCCAGAAGGAGGTGGCGGAGCGGATTGCCGCCGTGCCCGGGAGTAAAAAGTACGGGGCTTTAACCGTGGGGGTTCAGTACCACGCGGAAGTCGAATTGTTAGGGACCGTACCACCCAGTGTCTTTTTCCCCCGTCCGCAGGTGAGTTCCGCCATTCTCCGGCTTGTGCCAAGAAAAAAAGAGGGTTCTGTGGAAACGGAACGGCTTTTCAAATTGCTGGTGCGTACGGTCTTTAATGCACGCCGGAAGACTCTGGCCAATGCCTTACGGAGAATCGCCCCGGAACTCGGGGGAGAAAAACGCCTGCAAGAAGCCTTCCGAGTCCTGGGTCTCGACCCCGGAGGAAGAGGAGAAGATCTCTCGGTTGCAGAGTTCTTATTACTGGCATCCTATTTAACAAAATGAGGAGAGGGTCATGTATTATATAAGTCCCACCAAAGGACGGCTCACCTTTGACCAGATGTTCAGGGACATTATCAGTTTTACCAAGGAGGCGCCGGAAGAGAATTACAAGTTGATTGTCGGCACCGATTCACAATTGCGTGAAGATATATGTTATGTTACGGCTGTCATTATTCTCCGGGAGGGTAAAGGAGGAAGGTTTTATTACACCCGCGAGCGGGAAAAGAAAAAACTCAGTTTAAAACAGAGAATTTTTATGGAAACCGCCCGGAGTCTGGGAGTGGCCTCGCGCCTGATGGAAAGGCTGGCCGCTGTGGGTTTTAAGGGTTTTAAGGAACCGAATATCGAGATTCATTTGGATATCGGCAAACAAGGCCGCACAAAGGAGGTCATCCGTGAAGTAGTAGGGATGGTCGTGGGCAGCGGCTTTGGGGCGCGGATTAAGCCCGAGTCTTATGGGGCCTTTAAAGTAGCGGACCGGTACACCAAATGACAGCCTTTTGCCTTTGCGGTGTTTACCTTTGTAAAACCAGGCAGGAATTATGGGAAAAATGTCAAAATAATACAGACAAGTTTGCAGGTATATCTGGCAGCTGTAGAAAACCGGTGAATGGTCGTGTTGGCGGAAGCACGGGAGGTACATGGGATGTTAATGGGGAATCTTTTGTATGATTCACAGACAGGACTGGGGAATTTTTTTGGGCTGCTGAAAGCGGCTACCAACACGGTTTTTGGAACAAAAGGAACTATTATCACCCTTGACCTTACAGAACTGATTAAGGATGAAACAAACGACAAAAAAACTATCGACTCCTGCATCCGGGCGTTGGCCGGCCTGTTGCGGGCGGAGATCGCCAGAGATGATTACCGGCGGATGGCGGCTTTTCGTATCGGAGAAGGGGAGTTCGTTATTGTCCTGCCTGAAAAGACACAGGCGGAAGCAGAAAGCCTGGCCACGGAGATCAGTATCCTCTTCCGGGAAAAGGCCTTCTGGCACTCGGTACCGAATGCTGAAATCCGTACCAGTATAGTAACTTACGGTGAATACGGGAAGAACGGTGTCTCCGTTTCCACAATCCTGAAAGCCGCTTATCTCGCCCTGGCCGATTGCAGGTATACCGAGTTTCCCATGCATCTTCCCATCTGGGCGGAGAAACTCATTGACCATATGGTGGAAAGGGTTTATGAAACCTTGGGGCTGCTGGATGCCGCATTTACCCTTGCGCTTAATGATGAGGTTTCCGGTTTACCCAATTACCGGGCGGCGGAGTTGTTTTTTGAGCAAATGCTCGAGGAATACCGGCGGTACGGCGAACCTTGCAGCGTATTATTGATTGACGGTGATAATTTAAAACAATATAATCTTCTCGGTTACCAACAGGGTAACCAGATGATTCGACAGCTTGCCACTTTGCTCAAGAAAACATTACGCCACAATGACCGGGTAGCCCGTTGGTTGTCCGGTGATGAATTTCTGGTTTTTTTGCATAATGCCGACCGTTGCTTCGCTATGGAAGTGGGGGAGAGATTACGGGCGGCAGTGGAAGAAGGAAGTAAGGATTGGCCTTATCCGGTTACGATTTCGGTCGGGGTTGCCAGTTGCCCGGAGGACGGTGTGACCAGGGAGGAACTCCTGGTCAAGGCGGAAGAGGCCAACAACGCGGCAAAACGGGGTGGAAAAAACCAGGTCTGTGAGGCGCAAGACTGTTACAGTACCGTGCACGCACGCGTACGGGAATGTATTGAGGAGAGCGGCCGGGGGTAATTGAATGAACTCTGGGAAAGGGTGATAAAAATGGCGGCGGATGAAAGGCAAAAGGCTCTGGATATGGCGATGCTTCAAATCGAAAAACAGTTTGGCAAAGGCTCCATTATGAAATTGGGAGAAGCCGGCGCCAAGCTGCAAGTGGACTTTATCCCTACCGGTGCGATTACGCTGGACTTGGCTTTAGGGATTGGGGGTGTTCCCCGGGGGAGGATCGTCGAGATCTACGGACCGGAGGCTTCCGGAAAAACCACAGTGGCATTGCATATTGCTGCAGAGGCGCAAAAATTAGGCGGGATTGCCGCCTTTATCGACGCCGAGCATGCGTTGGACCCCATTTATGCCAGGAATTTAGGGGTGGATATTGATAATCTCTTGATTTCCCAGCCGGATACAGGAGAACAGGCCTTGGAGATCGCCGAGGCCCTGGTCCGCAGCGGAGCCGTGGACGTGGTTGTCGTCGACTCCGTGGCCGCCCTGACTCCCCGGGCGGAGCTGGAGGGAGAGATGGGCGATGCCCATGTGGGCCTGCAGGCGCGGTTGATGTCCCAGGCCCTGCGGAAACTGACCGGCGCCATCAGCAAATCGCAGACGGTGGCGATCTTTATCAATCAGATCCGGGAAAAGGTCGGGGTGATCTTTGGCAACCCGGAAGTGACCCCCGGCGGCCGGGCATTGAAGTTCTATTCTTCAGTGCGTCTAGAAGTCCGAAAGACCGAAACACTGAAGCATGGGAATGAATTGATAGGGAACCGTATCCGGGTGAAAGTGGTTAAAAACAAGGTGGCGCCTCCTTTTAAAGAGGCGGAATTGGATATCCTGTACGGAAAGGGGATCTCCAAAACCGGTTGTCTGCTGGAACTGGCCGTAGCGCACGACATCGTTAATAAAAGCGGCGCCTGGTTTTCCTTTGGCGAGATTCGTCTCGGTCAAGGACGGGAGAATTCCCGCGATTTCCTGGACGGCCACCCGGAGCTTGTCGAGGAGATCGAAAAGGCCCTCTACCCCAAATTGGGCTTGGCCAGGAAAGAAGAGTCCATGGGCGGGGGAAGCGGTAAGGAAATTAAAGAGGAGAAAGAAAAGGATAAGGCCGGCAGAAAAACGCAAAAATGAACACCAAACCGACCCCTATGGAACAGGCGCTGGTTTTTCTCAGCCGGAGGGATTATACCTGCCGGGGATTGACTGCCGCTTTGGCCAAAAAGGGGTATACTGAAACGGAGATCCGCATGGCCGTAGAACGACTTACGGATTGGGGCTATCTGGATGACCGGGCCTATGCAGCGACAGAAATTGACAGGTTTAAACAGGAGGGGAGAAGCCGGGCGTTTATCCGCCACCGGCTGGAGGTGGCCGGCGTGGCGCCGGCAACCATTGATGAAGAAATAGACCGGGGTTATCCGCAGGAGGAGGAAGAGAAAATCTTACGCGCTTGGTGGCGCAAGTTCCGAGAACGCCTGGAAGGAAGAGCACCTACGGAGCGGGAGCGGATTAAGTGGGCAAGGAGGTTATTATCGGCCGGATTTCCTTCCGAAAGCGTCCAGGCATGTTTTGAGAAGGATCAGGACTCTTGACAGTATTTTTTAAAAAAGATACAATTTAAGAGCGAGAAGAACGAAAAAACAGCCGGGTTCTTACTCGGCTTTATTAGCTTTTGGGTTCTTTTTGACTGAGGAGGTGTAGGGAATAGAGGTTTGGACTTTATTTAAATATTTGACCTTGATTATCTTGAGCATACTGGGCGGAGTATTACTTGAGAAGTTTCGTGCAGCGATGCAGCTGCGTTCAGCGGAAGAAACCGCCAAGAAAATATTGGAAGAATCGGAAAAAGAGGGTGAAGCCCGGAAGCGTGAGGCCATTCTAGAGGCAAAGGAAGAAGCCCTAAGAATCAAGAACGAACTGGAACGGGAGATCCGCGAGCGGCGTAATGATATTCAGCGTTTGGAAAAGAGGATATTGCAGAGGGAAGAAAATATTGACCGCAAGGCGGAAATTCTGGAAAAAAGGGAAGAAAACCTGAGCAAAAAAGAGGAAGAAACGGAAAAACTCCAAATCGAATTGAAAAATCAGATCAAGAAAAAACAAGAGGAGTTGGAGGTTATTTCCGGGTTAACCGCTGAGGAGGCCAAGAAGATTCTCCTGACAGAACTGGAGAATGAGCTGACCCAGGAAGTGGCGGTGCGTATCCGGGAGGCGGAAACAAGGATAAAGGAGGAAGCGGATAAAAAAGCCAGAGAAATTTTGTCCACAGCCATCCAGAGATGCGCCGCAGACCACGTGGCGGAAGCCACTGTTTCCGTGGTCTCCTTGCCCAACGATGAAATGAAAGGAAGAATTATCGGCCGGGAAGGCAGGAATATCCGGGCTCTAGAGACCCTGACCGGGATCGACTTGATTATTGATGACACACCGGAAGCGGTGATTCTCTCCGGATTTGACCCCGTCCGGCGGGAAGTGGCCCGCCTGGCGCTGGAGCGGTTGATTGCGGACGGCCGTATTCACCCTGCCAGGATCGAGGAGATGGTGGAGAAGGCCCGTAAAGATGTGGACAACGTAATTAAGGAAGAGGGAGAACGGGCTGTTATTGAAGTCGGTATTCACGGGTTGCATCCGGAACTCATCCGTCTTTTAGGCCGTTTGCATTATCGTACCAGCTACGGGCAGAACGTGTTGAAACACTCTATTGAAGTGGCCCACTTGGCCGGTTTAATCGCGGCCGAATTGGGTGTGGATGTTAATTTGGCAAAGAGGGCCGGGTTGCTCCATGATATCGGCAAAGCCGTTGACCATGAAGTGGAAGGTTCCCATGTGAGTATCGGGGCAGAGATGGCGAAAAAATACCGGGAATCGCCGGCTGTCGTTCATGCCATTGCCGCCCATCATGGCGATATTGAACCTAATTCCATCGTTGCCGTGCTGGTCCAGGCGGCGGATGCCATTTCTGCGGCACGGCCGGGTGCGCGGCGGGAAACTTTGGAAAGCTATCTAAAAAGACTGGAGAAGCTGGAGAATATCGCCAATTCCTTCGGCGGAGTGGAGAAGGTCTATGCCGTCCAAGCCGGCAGGGAGATCCGGATCATGGTTAAACCGGAAAAGATCGATGACGCCACTGCCGTGCGTACGGCTAAGGAGATCGCGAAGAAGATAGAAGAAGAACTGGAATATCCCGGACAGATTAAGGTTACGGTAATAAGGGAGACCAGGGCGGTGGATTACGCCAAATAGCCGGGGAAATGATGGGCGCCCGCACGGGTAGACGTCGCCTGCGTAAGCAGGCGAGTAAGGGGGGGACGGGGTGAAAGGAGTCTTTTGGAAAGAGGGAGAACCTTTTACCAATTCGATGAGTCTAATTGTGTCTTTACTGATCCGGTATCCGGAGATTGCCACCCTCAGTCTGAACCCGGAGGAAGGCTCTTTTGCCTTTTCGTTCATTTTTAAACGGGTGTTTTCAGCGGTGGAGATTAAGGAACTCCGGGAGAACTTGACGGAGAGCCTTTACGCCATGCTGGAATTGAACAACCAGCAACCGACGGTCTTGAAAATCTCCTGCCGCAGGTTAAAAGGGTTTAGTTTTTTAGAACTGAAGCGGGACATCGTTTCTTTTTCGCAAGAAGAGATAACGATGGTGATAGAGATTATCGCAAGCAAGTATGCGCAGGAGATTATCAGGGACCAAGACGAGGGAATAGCCGAGGACGAGCAACTTTTCCAAGAAGAAATGATCGATCATATGTTAGAGGATTTGAAAGATACCAGGCAGGAGCGGCGGTTAATCGGCATCAGAGAAGAAGGCAGGGTAATGATTTTTAATCATTCATGATCTTTATCATTCTTCAAGAAGAACCCACCAGGGTATTCTCTGGTGGGTTCGCTCGCAGATGCCGTGTATACATGCGCACGCGCATGTATACATGTACGCCTACGGTGTACGCGCGTATCTTAAGTCAAGGAGAGCGGGAATGCTTAGACTCTTATTCTTAGGGGATATTGTCGGGAAGCCGGGAAGAAGGGTGGTCAAGGGGTTTTTACCGGCTTTGATTGAGGAATTGCGCCTCGATTTAGTGGTGGCCAACGGGGAGAACGCCGCCGGAGGTTTCGGCCTCACTTTAGAGGTGGCGGAGGAGCTTTTCGGCGCCGGCATCGATGTTATCACCATGGGCAATCACACCTGGAAAAACCCGGAGATCATCAAGGTTTTCGCCTGCTATGACCAGGTGTTGCGTCCGGCCAATTATCCGCCGGAGACACCCGGTGAAGGTTTCGGTTTTTTTCGCGCCCGTAATGGATACCAGGTGGGGATCTTGAACCTGCTGGGGCAGGTTTACATAGACCCTCCTTTGTCCTGCCCTTTCCAAGTTGGGAAAGAATTGTTAGAATATATGCGAGAGAAGACCCCCTTTCTGTTGGTGGACTTTCATGCGGAAGCCACCTCGGAAAAAATGGCCTTTGCAAATTATGTGGCGGATTTGGCATCAACGGTCGTCGGGACGCATACCCATATCACAACGGCCGATGAGAGAATTCTTCCCGGAGGAACCGGCTACATTACGGACGTAGGAATGTGCGGCCCTGTTAACTCGGTTTTGGGGATCAAAACCGAACTGGCGGTGAGGAAGTTTCTGACCAAGTTGCCGGTGAGGTTTGCCGTGGCTTCCGGGAGAGCGGAACTCAACGGATTACTTGTGGAATGGGATGGCCAAGGCCGGACGGTGCTGGTCGAGAGGGTAAACCGGCGGGAAGGGTAAAAAATTCTTTAAAAAAAAAGGAATTTACTGGCGGGTGGGAAAATATAACCAAAGGAATAGTTTTTAGGAGGGGATATAAAGTAATGGAGATATTAAAGGTTTCGGCAAAATCCAATCCCAACTCAGTAGCCGGTGCTTTGGCCGGGGTATTGAGGGAGAAAGGCGCGGCAGAGATTCAGGCCATCGGAGCGGGCGCTTTGAACCAGGCGGTAAAAGCGGTGGCGATCGCGAGAGGTTTTGTTGCCCCCAGCGGTATAGATCTGATTTGTATCCCCGCTTTTACTGATATCGTGATCGACGGTGAGGAACGGACGGCGATTAAATTAATTGTTGAACCCCGGTAAAATGGTAACAAATCTGTAATGCGTGCGTCCACGCGAGCCTTGCTTAATATGGGTCTGTTGTTTTTTAAGGGATTTATGAAAAAAGAGGTATTGTCCTCATATTGGCCGATAATTGACGGACATGCCGATACTATTGTTCAGGCAGAGAAAGAAGGGAGAAGTTTTTTCCGTTACAGTACCCGGGGGCACCTTGATCTTCCCCGCCTGCGCCAGGCAGGTATTGACCTGCAAGTGCTGGCTATTTGTGCGGAAAAACGCAAAAATCCGTATCATTGGGTTAACAAACTTCTTGATTCTTGGGAAAGAGAGTATCAATCCGCCCCTAACCGGCCAATCTGGATAAAGAGTCCCGGGGATTTTGCCCGCTGGGAGCAGGAAAGAGCCACAGGGGTTATCTTGGGCCTGGAAGGGGCCGAGCCCTTGGAGGACCGGCTGGATAACTTGGAAAAATTATATGCCCGCGGGATCCGGATATTCTCTCTGACTTGGAATTATCGTAACTCATTTGCTTGTGGCAGCGGTTGTCATCATGACTCCGGGCTCACCTTATTAGGGAGAGAAGCCATTCGCCTTGCGGAAAAATTAGGAGTTCTACTGGATTTATCTCATCTTGCCCCCAGAAGTTTCCGGGAGGCAATTTTTTTCAGTAGGCAACCGGCGTTTGTTTCCCATGCCAATATTTACGACCTGTGCCCGCACCCCCGGAATCTCACCGCAGAACAAATAAGGGCGGTTGTTGAGAAGGAAGGAGTGATTGGCCTCACTTTCTATCCGGATTTTATCAGCAAAAAGGCGATGCCCGGTTGTGCGGAATGGCTTTTACACGTGAAATACCTTTTACAGAAGGCCGGTGCGGATTATATTGCCATGGGGGGAGATTTTGACGGGATTGAGAAGACCCTTTTTGATCTGCAAGAGGTACGGGAGCTTCCGTACCTGATGAACATGATGGTTTCTGAAGGGTTGGCGCCAAAAACCATAGCAAAGGTTGCCGGCGGAAATCTCTATGCGTTGTTTAAAAGAGTTTTTGCATAAATTTAATTCCAGCTTAGCCAGGCTGCTACAACCCCTGCCGCTATTTACTTGGAGGTGAAGTGATAATGTAAGAGAATCTCTTAACTAAGAAAGTCTTGCCCGGCAAGTCGTAACAAAGAACGGACTCAGCGCGCAAGCGTGACTTCGCAAAAGGAGATACAGCCATGTCGGAGAAGACACAAAAGATTATTTTACGTCCTTTTACTGAAAAAGACCTGCCTGCTATGGTCTGTTGGAACAATGACCCCGAAATAGAGTATCTTGTGGATCGTTCTTTACCGAAGACATTGGGGAAATGCCTGGCTTGGTTTACAAGGCATACCGGAGAGAGGAATTACCGGCTTTATGCGCTGGAGAATGAAGAGGGTTGCCTCATCGGTGAAGCGGAATTGGACCATATTTGCTGGAAGAGGAAGGAAGCAGAACTCAGGATCAGGATTGGTGAGAAGAGATACTGGAACAAGGGTTATGGGACCCTCGCCCTCCGGGAAATATTACGAAAAGCCTTTGTTGATTTCCGGCTGGACTCAATTTACTTGCGGGTTTACACATTTAACCGGCGTGCGGTCCATTGTTATGAAAAGGTAGGCTTTCGCAAGGAAGCTTTTTTAAGGCGCCGGTTGGACAAAAATTGGAAAGAGATCTTACTGATGAGAATTGATAAAGACCAGTTTCTCAAAGAGTCGGCTCAATAAGCAAGCCTTTTATGGAAAAGGAGGAATAACTGATGAGCGCGAAGATCAGAGTCTTACTGGCGGATAACAATAAAGAATTATGTCACGTTTTAACAGAACATATTAAGCAACATGAGGACCTGGAAGTGACGGGCATAGCCTATGACGGCCTGGAAGCCGTGGAAATGGTAAAAAAAGACGCCCCCGATGTCCTGGTTTTGGATATCTCCATGCCGTACCTGGATGGAATCTGGGTGATGGAACGTCTTAACGAATTGGAGACAAGACCACGGGTGATTGTTCTGACCGCTTTTGAGCAGGAGTCGATGGTCCAAAGGATGATTAATATGGGTGCGGATTATTACATAGTAAAACCGTTTGATACATCGATTTTGCTCGACCGGATCCGGCAATTTGGCCGTTTTTCGGGCAAGGCCAGTGACAGTAAGGGGTTATACAGGCCGGTAGACGGCTATGCCACCACCAAAGATTCTTCCAAGGTCAATCTGGAGATGGAGATAACCAAACTCTTTCATGAGATGGGAATCCCCGCTCATTTTCGCGGTTATGCCTATCTGCGCGAGGCGATCATGATGGCGGTCCGGGATCCGGTTGTTCTGGGGAATATAACGAAAAATTTATATCCAAAAATTGCGGAGAAGTTTCGTTCAACGCCCAGTGGGGTTGAATCCGCCATTCGTCACACCATCGCCATCGGCTGGGAAAGAGGGAACCACGAATGTTTCCAGGAGATCTTCGGCGATGCGCAGGACAGAAAGAAGGGAAAATTCCCCACGACCGCGTCGTTCATTGCCAAAGTGGCCGATAAGATGCGCTTGGCCGTTAAAATTAACGAAAAATAATTACATAAAAAAAGCGAAGCATTATGCGTCACATTGACTCTTGGTGGCGCGGTCTTGTTTGGAAGAGAAAAACCGGTTATAATGAAGATGAAAACAGCCAGGGCAGTTGGTTCTGGTAAGACGGGGGGTTAGAGAGGTAATTGTCCGGTGAGACCAAGGAGCATTGGCAGACAGGAAACACTAAAAAATTCTACCGGAAAAAGAATAAATCGCGGATGCAAGTTCCGCCCCGGTTCTTGGTGGTTATTGAAGGGCCCGATAAAGATCGGGAATTTGTTTTGCTTCCCTGTCAGATGAGGATTGGACGTCATCCGGATAACCATATTTGCCTCTCCGACAGCCGGGTTTCGCGCAGACATGCGGTTTTGGACTATGACCGTAAACTCAAGAAATATTTGCTTATTGATTTGCAGAGTACGAATGGGACCTATCTTAATGACCGGAGAATAGAGAAGGGGTTCTTATCTCCCGGTGACCGGATTCGGGCGGGAAGTTCGGTTCTGGAGTTTGTTGACCCCTACGCAAATGGACATGGTTTGGATCGTAAGCAGAAACCGGTGGACGGGCGTTGGGGGGGGTAAATTGATGGAGATCGGTATGGCATCCGATATTGGTAAAAGCAGAAAGATCAATGAGGACAGCCTGGGTTACCGGGGGAACCTGTTCGTAATCGCCGATGGCATGGGCGGGCACAACGCGGGTGAGGTGGCAAGTGCGTTGGCGGTAGAGGAAGTCCTCCGGATGTCATCGCGCGGAGCCGATTTTTGCCGGGAATTGCCCCGCGTCCTGAACCAGGCAAACCAGGCTATTCTGGACCACGCCGGTGAAAACCCGGAATGCCGGGGAATGGGTACGACCATCGCCGTTTTGCAGCTGGAAGAAGGCCGCGCCCGGGTGGCCCACGTTGGCGACAGCCGGGTGTATTGGTGGCACCGGGAGAAACTTCTCCGGGTAACCAGGGACCATTCGGTTGTCGAGGAATTGCTGCTCCACGGGGGCATAACCCGGGAGGAGGCCGACTATCATCCGCAGAGGAATATTCTGACCAGAGCATTGGGGATACCCGGGGAGGTCCAGGCGGAAAGCACGGAGTTTGAAACGGTTGAGGGCGACCGGATTTTAATGTGTACCGATGGCCTGACATCAATGCTCACGGATGATGATATCGCCTCCCTGCTTGTCCGGGCCGAGCCGGCCCAAAAAATTGCCGAGTTATTGGTGGCCGAAGCCAATAAACGGGGAGGCCATGATAATATTTCCGTTATTGTCGTTTTTATATAAGAAGGAGTTTACTTTTGACCGGCGAAGAAATTAAGGTATACTTTTTTTCTTGGTGGACGCTACTATCCGGCCTGGAGAGGTGAAACTGGTGATCGGACAACTCCTGGGAAACAGATACCGGATATTGGAACTGATCGGAGAGGGCGGTATGGCTCTGGTCTACAAGGCCGAGTGTGTTCTTCTCCAGCGGACAGTGGCGGTTAAAGTACTGCGTCCACAGTATTCCTCGGATAAAGAGTTTGTAACGAGGTTCCGCCGGGAGGCACAAGCTGCGGCCAGCCTTTCCCACCCGAATGTGGTTAACATCTATGATGTGGGAGAGGATGAAGGGGTACACTACATTGTTATGGAGCTCATTGAGGGCGATAATTTAAAGTCATTAATCCGTAAGGAGGCGCCATTACTGGTAAATCAGGCGCTCCGTATTGCCCTCCAGATTTGTGAAGCCTTACGCCATGCCCATGACCATAATATTATTCACCGGGATATCAAGCCCCACAATATCCTCTTGACCGCCGACGGGAGGGTTAAGGTCACCGACTTCGGAATTGCCCGGGCGATTAGCGCCGGAGGGTTCACCCAAACCGGGGTGGTTATGGGTTCCGTCCAGTATTTCTCGCCGGAACAGGCGAAGGGACTGCCCGTAGGACCGCAATCCGACCTTTATGCCCTGGGATGCGTCATTTATGAGATGCTTACCGGCGAAGTACCATTTACCGGAGAAAGCCCTATCGCCATTGCCTTAAAACATATCCAGGAAAAACCCGCTTCTGTTAAGGATCTCCGTTCTGATCTGCCCCCGGGAGTGGTCAAGATCATCGAAAAAGCCCTCGCCAAGGATCCGGAAGAAAGATACCCCTCGGCCTGGAGTATGATCATAGACCTCCGGGCCGCACTGGGGATCGAATCGCCGGCAGAAGAGAGGAGCGAGGATTATCCGACCCAGATTTTAACTGCCCCGGTTGGGGAAGAACGGGAAGAAAAAGGGGAATACCTGCGTCTATCCGATGAACTGGAAGAAGAAACGGAAAAAGGGGTAAGAAAAGATAGGAACTGGGCCTGGCTGCTGATTGCCGTTTTTGCCGCAGTGCTTCTTTTTGGCGTTGGTTTTCTGTTTTTCATCCCCTCACAGCCGGTAACAAGGGTCCCGGACTTGACCGGGCTTTCTTTGGCTGAGGCAAAGAATCAGGCGGCCGAATACGGGCTGGGGGTGAAGACGGTCCGGCATGATTACAGTGAAAAAGTGCCCCTGGGGTATATTATTACCCAGGATCCCAAACCCGGCCGTTCCCTGCGGCGGGGAAGGGAGATCGAGGTTGTCCTCAGCAGGGGAAAAGAGATGGTTTTGGTACCCGATCTGTCGGGGAAGACGCGGATTGAGGCGGAGATCATACTGGAAGACGCCAGGTTAAGAGGGGGTGATATCTACCATGAACCAAGTAGCGAGGTTCCCCGCGGATTGGTTGTCCGGCAGAAACCCGCTCCAAATTTGCAGATCGAAAGAGGGGCGACGGTCGATTTATACCTGAGCAGAGGCCAGGATTATGTGGAGATCCCGAATTTTATCGGCCGCCCATTGGTAGAAGTCCAGGCTGAACTGGCGAGTTTAGGGCTGGTCTCCAATCTGGTGACGGAAAAATACAGTGTTTACCCGCGGGGTCAGATTTTGGACCACCAGCCGCCGCCGGGGAGTGTCGTCCCGGTGGGAACCCCGGTCAATTTTGTGGTCAGCGGGACCCCGGGAAGAAATAACCGGGGGAACAAGAACCCGGACGATTCTTATGCAGAATAATCGCTGGTAATCATGGGGGATCAAAAAAGCATGTGCTTGCAGGGAATAGGAGAAAAAAGGAGGAAAAGCGGGATTGCCTGAAGGACGGGTGGTCCGGGCGGTCGGTGGGTTTTATGACCTGAAAAACACGGGAAAGGAGATAAGAGCCCGAGCCCGCGGGAAGTTCCGGGGGCAAGAATCGATATATGTCGGGGATTGGGTGGAGTATAGCCTGACACCGGACGGTGGGGGCATAATAGAAAGGATTCTCCCCCGCAAAAACCTGTTAAAAAGGCCGTATGTGGCTAATGTTGACCGGATTGTTTTGATTTTCTCCTTCAAAGATCCCGTCTGTCCCCGGTTATTGATTGACAGGTTTTTATTGCTGGCGGAGGATTCCAGCCTCGAAACAATACTCATCTTTAATAAAGCGGATTTGGTTAGCGAGAGTGAACAGGAGGAGTTGGCCGGGGCTTACCGGGATCTTGGGTATAGGGTTATTTATACCAGCGCCCTTACACAGCAGGGAAAAGAAGTGTTACGGAGGACGGTGGAGAAGGACGTCTCCGTTCTCGCCGGTCCGTCCGGGGTGGGTAAGTCCTCCTTGCTTAATATGATTAATCCCGCCTTTCGCCTCCGGACCGGGGAGGTAAGTGCAAAAATCGGGCGCGGGCGGCATACCACACGCCGGGTGGAGTTGCTCCCCATTACGGAAGAGGGGTTTATCATCGACACCCCGGGTTTTTCCCGTTTGGATTTGGACTTTATTGACGGGGCCCGCGGGTTAACCCGTCTTTTTCCCGACTTCGCCGGTAAAGCGGAGAACTGCCGCTTCACCGGTTGCCGCCATGTAAAGGAACCCGGCTGTGCGGTAAGGGAAGCGGTGGAAAAAAAAACGATTCATTCCTGGCGTTATGAACATTATTTATCTTTTTTGGAAGAGATAGAGCAACTTGTGGCAGAACGGTATCGTTAAACTGGGAAACTAAACGGAGCAAGGGGTTGAAAAATGAAAAGAGCAATTCAGGTGGCACCTTCGATTCTCGATGCCGACTTCGCCAATTTGCAGGGGGAATTAGAGAAGATTACCACAGCGGACTGGCTGCATCTGGATATTATGGATGGTCATTTTGTCCCTAACCTCTCTTTTGGGCCGCCGCTCGTTAAGAGCCTGCGAGGAAAGACGGCATTACCCATGGACGCACATTTAATGGTGGATAACCCGGAGGCCCTGATCCCCCTTTTTATCGAGGCCGGTGTGGAGATGATTACCGTTCATATTGAGACTACGCCGCATCTTCACCGTTTGGTCTCCTTGATCCGCACAGAAGGGCTGAAGGCCGGTGTGGCGCTTAACCCCGGTACACCACTGGAAGGGCTCCAGCTGGTACTGCCCGATTTGGATCTGGTCTTGCTGATGACGGTTAATCCGGGTTACGGCGGGCAAAAATTGATCCGGGGAGTACTGGAAAAAGTGGAAAGGCTACGAAAATATATAGATGACAGGAGCCTGAATTGCCGGATTGGAGTTGACGGAGGGATTAATATGGAAACAGCGGGAGAAGTCATCGCGGCAGGCGCCGACCATTTAGTGGCTGGAACATATATCTTTGGCTCTCCGGATCCGGCCGCGGCGATCCGAAATTTAAAAAGCATCATGGTGTAAAGGGGGTTAAACAGTGGCCTTTCAGCATATAGACTCTTTTGTCCAGGCGGTTTATACTGTCTTCGCGAAGATGTTGAACCCTGAACTAAAAGAGGTCAAAGCGGGGAAGCCCTTCTTCAATAACGACCCGTTGCGGGGCTATGAGATCGCAGTTTTAGTGGGAGTGTTAGGCGACATTCATGGGCAGGTCATTTGTGGTATGACGGAGGAGACGGCCAAAAATATTATCTCCCGCATGCTGGAGATGCCGATTGAAGAGATTGACGAGATGGGAAAAAGCGCGATTTGCGAGTTGAAGAATATCATCATCGGCAATGCCAGCACCAACCTTTCGCATGTGGGGTATAAATGCCTTATTACGCCGCCGTTGATCATGATGAATGGACAGGTGCCAAGTTTTTTGGAGCATGTGGACACCGCCCTGGCGATACCGATTGATACCCCTTATGGAAAAGTTGAGATCAACCTTTCTCTACGCAAAGATGACCTGGCATCATAATCAAATGGGGAGGCGGGCTGATGGAAAATAATATAACCGATGCCACCATGCGCTTTACACCGCGGGATGAAGAACAGGCGCAGGAGATAAATCAGGTTTTAAGAGAAGTCTGTCTGGCTTTGCAAGAAAAGGGTTACGACCCTTTGGACCAGATTGTCGGTTATCTCCTTTCCGGAGATCCGGCCTATATCACCAGTCACCGTAATGCCCGGGTGTTGATTCGAAGGATTGACCGGGACCAGATTCTTGAGGAATTGGTCCGGTTTTATTTGGGAAGAGAGGGAAGCTGATGTCTTTGATCCGGATCGAGGGTGGAAAAAAACTGCAAGGGCGAATCAGAATCAGCGGGTCCAAAAACAGCTGCCTGGCTTTGATGGCCGGGGCGGCGCTCGGCATGGAAGATGTGGTTTTAACCAATGTACCGGCAAACACCGATGTGCAGATTATGGCCGCTCTTTTACGGGAGATTGGCGTGAAAGTGGAAGAAAAAAACCCGGGTGCAATGGTGATCAACGGTGCAGGACTCAAGAACGCCTTAATCCCTCATGAACTGGCCCGGGAATTACGGGCTTCTTTTTATTTGTCCGGATTATTCCTGTCCCGCCTGGGGAAGGCCGAAGTTCCACTGCCGGGGGGGTGCTTTCTCGGACCGCGGCCGGTTGATTTTCATATTAAAGGTTTTCAGGCCATGGGCGCCCGGGTTGCAATTGAACATGGCTTAATGAAAGCTAGTCTTCCCCGGGCTGCCGGGAACAGGATCTTCATCAACAGGCGCAGTATGGGGACGACAATCAACCTGATTTTCCTGGCGGTTTTGGCTGAGGGGACCACCGTTTTGGAGAATGCCGCGAAAGAACCGGAAATTGTGGACCTGGCTGTTCTTTTAAATTCCATGGGCGCCAGGATCAGGGGTGCGGGCACCGAGATCATCAGGATCCAGGGGGTGCGGGAATTGCACGGGGCGGAGCATAGTATAATCCCGGACCGGATTGAAACCGGAACCTATTTGATGGCGGTGGCTGCGGCCGGCGGTGAAGTGGTTTTGGAGAATGTCATGGTTGAACACCTCCGGGCGCCTTTGATGAAGTTACGTGAAGCCGGACTGGAGATTGACGAAGGCGAGGCGGACCTGCGGGTGAAAGCCTCCGGACGCTTGCAGGCGGTGGATGTAGAAACCGCACCCTACCCCGGTTTCCCCACGGATCTCCAACAACCGTTTGGCGCCCTAATGACAACGGCGGAAGGAACCAGTATCATCCGGGAGACCATTTACGATAACCGTTTCCGGTATCTGGACGAGTTGACACGGATGGGTGCCAACATCAAGGTCGACCGGGACCGGGCCATTATCAAAGGGGTGCCCGAATTGAGCGGAGCGCCGGTCGAGACCCCGGACTTACGGGCCGGAGCGGCTCTGGTTGTGGCCGGGCTGGGCGCGGTGGGCTTGACCGTTGTCGCCAATGCCGAATGCATTGACCGCGGTTATGAGAAGATGGTAGAGAAACTCAGAAGGGTCGGCGCCTGTATTGAGCAGTCTCCGGACTAGTAGCCTCGGCGACCGGGCGCCGGGGCGATTTATGGGATGTCTTTACGGACGGGGATTGCTGGGTGTGGCTGACCAGGGAGCTGCACGTTAACTGGTCGATTATGGCATGTCCTTACTTTGGTGGTTAGAAACGAGTTGTCGTCCTGTAAACCTCTTAACGCGTTTACCGCGTTAATTGGGGCAGCCTTCTTACTCAAGCTTATTCCGGGAGCAGGGTGTCGCCCCGCAAACCCAGGCGGAGGGCTTCCAGGGCAAGGACTTCGCCGGGGGGAATATTTCCGAGATTGACATTGGGACCAAACCTTTTTATAAAAAGAAGTTGCTGTTTTTTTAGTGGCGCCTCCCAGATGATCCGGTCCCAGGGGGCAGAAGCCAGCAGGTTCTCCAGACCGTCCGGGTCTATTTCCCCGGATTCATCGTAAATGCCCGCGCCTTTTCCCGATTCGCGTCCTTCAATGATGACGAAATCGGCTCCTTCTTCAAGGTCCAATGCCAACTGCGCCCTCATCTCCCGGGGACTTAAGCCGGTTCCCGGTTTTTTCTTGCCCACCTCCGTCAAAACCCGGAACCCTCTTTTTTTTGCCTCCTGAATCAATCCTCTCCGTACTGCCGGGCTCATGGCAATACTGCCGTCGGAGACCTCCAGGAAATCAAAACCCAGTTCGCGGCCGTGGTCAAGAAAAGGGATGGCCTTTCCTTGGAGAACAGCGGCTTCCAGAAGGGTTCCCCCGGGGAAAACACCGATCCCCTGTTCCCGCAGGAGTTGGATTTTGGCAGCCAGAACCGGTTTGGGATAAAGGGCGGAGGTCCCGAAAGTCAACTTGACCAGATCCACATAGGAAGCGGTAAGGGCAAGCCAATCACGGGTCTGGCCGATGGGCAACCCTTTGTCGATTACCATGGTCAACCCGGTTAAGCGGGGCTTCTCCGTCCGCCCGGTTTGCGGCGGATCGATGATTTTCTCCCAAGAAAACAGCGCCATCCTGACCTCCTCCTTATGGTCCAAGGTAAATTCAGACAGAGGGTAATAGTTTTATGGGCTATTAGTCTATGCATGAGCCGTTCTTTACGCGCATGATTGAACATAGATTTAGATTGGTGGAGGCGGGCGCAAGATGAATACAGGAACAGGAAAGTTAATCCTGACCATCTTTTTTTTACTGGGAATGGTCTTCCGGAACAATCTAATTGCCGCCAGTGCCGGCACGCTTTTAGTCATTAAGCTGGTTAACCTGCCGTCGGCCCTGAAAATACTGGAGCGGCATTCCCTGGAATGGGGGTTGCTATTTCTTCTCCTTGCGGTTATGGTACCTTTCGCCTCGGATAAAATTGGTTTTAAAGAGATTGGCCGGACCTTTGTCACCCCAGTAGGGATGGTGGCCATTGTTGGCGGACTTCTCGCCGCTTACCTGTGCGGACGGGGAGTAATCCTTTTGCAGTGGAAACCCGAGATCCTGGTGGGCTTAGTCATCGGTACGGTGCTCGGTGTCTCTTTCCTAAAAGGGTTTCCAGTGGGTCCGTTGGCCGCCGCAGGATTAACCGCACTGCTTCTCCATTTTTTTGGATTAGGAAAACCGAGGTGAGTTTATGGAAAGGAAGGTTCTTTCCCAAATAGCCATGCTCCGGGCGATCTCTGGGATTTTGGAGATCAGTGCGGCCTTGGTAATTCTCCGTTTGAGCAGGATCGAAGCGGCTTTACGGATCAATGCCGTATTGGGGCTGATCGGGCCTTTGGTTTTTCTTGCCGTCAGTGCCCTTGGCATCGTGGCGCTCGCGGTTAAGACTTCACCGGTTAAAATAATCTCTCTGGTCGCGGGGGCCTGTTTTATTCTTTGGGGGACCAGGAGTTGACAGTAGTTGTAATCAATAACAGCGATGCCGGTCTTCGCACCCCCGCCACGTACGCGGCGCCCTCAAGACAGGATAATCCCAGGTGCGCGGATGAGACCGGGTCGCGGGAAAAGGGAAGTGACAGTAATGAGACTCCTCTTAGTACAGCGGAGTTTTCTCTTTGTGACCGCCGGGTTTTTTCTCTTGTTTACCATAGCCTTGATGGTTTTCCCTGGAGAAGGATTACAGGCGGCCAAAGAGGGTCTGAAAATCTTCTGGGAGATTGTTCTCCCTTCCCTTCTCCCCTTTTTTATTCTGACCGAGATTTTGCTAGGGTTGGGGGTAGTTCATTTTTTCGGGGTTATTTTGGAACCGTTAATGCGGCCCCTTTTCAATGTGCCAGGGGCCGGAGCTTTTGCCCTTTCGATGGGGCTGGCGGCCGGGTATCCGATGGATGCGGTGATCACCGGGAAATTCCGGCGGATTGGTCTTTGTACCCGGATTGAAGGCGAGAGGCTACTGGCGTTTACCAATACGGCGGATCCGCTTTTTATGTTTGGAGCGGTCGCTGTGGGGATGTTTAGCCGCCCGGAATTGGGTCTGATCATAGCCCTGGCCCACTATTTGTCGGCTTTTTCCATTGGTTTCATCTTCCGGTTTTACGGACGAAAAGAAAAGGGTAGATCAGAAAAGAGGGATACCGCCGCCGGTCTTTTTTACCGGGCGGTCAAAAGAATGCAGCAGGCCAGAAAGGAAGATAACCGGCCGGTCGGAAAATTGCTGGGCGATGCGGTGAAAGAATCGGTCAATTCGTTGTTTATGATTGGCGGCTTTATTATCCTTTTTTCCGTGCTCTGCCGTATGCTGGAGATAACCGGTATTTTTCAGCTGCTTCTGCCGGCTGTCGGCGGGGTCTTAAAGGTATCCGGCCTGGATCCGGCGTTGGCTTCATCGGTACTCAAGGGGTTCTTCGAAATTGACCTGGGAGTGATGGCCGCCGCCCGGACGGCAGCCCCCCTCAACGATCGCCTGATTATCGCCGGGGTAATAATCGCTTGGAGCGGCCTCTCCGTGCATGGTCAAGTAATGAGCGTAATCCACGGCACCGATATCAGGATCGCGCCCTATCTGGCGGCCCGGGCGGGTCATGCCTTCTTGGCCGGCCTTTATACTTTCCTTCTGAACGGTTTCCTGAAAACAGCCGCCGGGGTTTCCTTTCCGGTTGCCGGCTCTTTCTCCCCTGGTTTTTTGTACCGTTGGCACCTGTCGACCACCAGTTTTCTTCTTCTCCTGGGAGTCTTGTCTTTCTGGTCCATCCTCATTTATCTGGGTGGCCGTTACCGTCTGGTTAGAAAAGGGAAAAATTTTGAGGGTACCAGCGGGAACTCCTTTACCCATGGGTAGATCTTTTTTCCCCACGGATATTTCCTCTTGTGTACAGGTAACTAGAAGGATGTTTCCATGTTTTTTACCGCCAAAAGCACCAAGGGAAGCCTAGTTTTATGGTCCTTAGCTTGGGGAAGCTAAAAAACAGAAAGGGGGTGTTACATAATGGGAAGCGGCCAGAAAAGAAATACCTTGATGGTTAAAGAAGCTTACCAGGCTTTGGAGCAGTTCAAGTATGAAGTGGCGCAGGAGCTGAATATCAATACCCAACCCATCCAGGGTGATTACTGGGGATTTATGACCTCGCGCGACTGCGGTGCTGTTGGCGGTCACATGGTTAAGCGGATGATTGAGGCGGCAGAACGATCACTGGCCAACCAGGCTGCCTATCAGACTGCTTCTGCTTTCCGGCAGACCCTCAGCCAAAGCGCAGGCCCGGGGGGGCCGTCGGTCTTAAGTTCAATTCCCGGTTTTAGCCAGCAGCAACAGCAGCAGCAACAGCAGCCGCAGTAATAATCTGCAAACAAGGAGAGCCGAACCTTGTTTGCAAAAGACGTCTTACGGATGCGTGTACGCGCTGAATGCTGAAGAGGCAGTAAACGGGAGTCCCGGCCGGGACTCCCGTTTACTGTACCAGATGATAAAAGTGCTTTTTACCGGTGCTAATCATGAATTTACTTTGCATATGCTGATTTAGAGTCGTAAGCAACGGCTTGTTAAAAGATGGAGGTGAAACGGTTGGATACACGGCCGAATATCTATTTAAAAACAGAGCGCCTTAAAGTCCTGAAGGTTATTGGCGAGGCTGTCGCCCAGGTGGTAGTGGAGAGCGAAACAAAGCTTAAGGCCAAGAAAATCGAGAAAATTGAGGCCAAATTAGGCCCGGTGACGGATCACGTCTTCAAAGACAAAGTAGTCAAGCAGGGTGTGATCTTGAAACAAATTATCTTTGTTGATCCGCATGACTTCCTCCGTCATGCCAAAGAAGAAGTACCCTTTATGACCAGTGTCACGATCCCGGGACTCAAACCCGGCGATGATATAGATATCCAAAACCATCTGTTGAATATTGATACCGACTTCCAGCTGGAACCTGCAGCCGACGACAGTAAAGAAGGAAAGCTCCTGCAGAAAGTTGTTGCCCACATTTTGATCAAAGCCGCCCAGTGGCGACAGGTGGATGTGGTAACCGACGTTCATTTGTACCCGCGCCTTAATGGAATGGGCAGGAGATTTTGCTGCCATTAAATAAATCCGGCGCATACTGTTTTCCCGAAATACGCTGGCGGAAGGGCAAGGAAGAAAACCTTGCCCTTTATTTTTTTTGCCCTCCCCGCCGGTCGCAGGAAGGACTAAAAAAAGCGGGGGTTTCCTTGATTACTGCTGGCGTGGGCGCGTGGGCGGAGATGTACGTATGCGTGGGCATACGTACACCCGCAAGCGTACACGCGTCTTCATGTGCACGTGCAAGTTCATGCATACGCACATTTCCATATGCATGCGCATGCGCGCATAGACCGGAGAG
>JAAYIC010000032.1 GCA_012735195.1 Bacillota bacterium | reverse complement strand
GTTTTGGACCGCCACTTCCAACTGGGTATGGAACTCCTTTCCGACTTGGTTCTCAATGCCCTGTTGGCGCCGGAGGAGTTGGAAAAAGAGCGGAATGTAATTCTCGAAGAGATAAAATCCTATGAAGATTCCCCGGATGAACAGGTCTTTGACCTTTTAACCCAGACCATCTTGAACGGTCACCCCCTGGGCCATTCGATTTTGGGGACGCCGGAAACCATTCGCGGTCTGACACGGGAGGATCTGCTGGCTTATAGAGAACGGTTCTATACCCCCGATAATTCCTGCCTGGCCGTGGCCGGAAATATCGACCCGGAAGAGATAATTGCCGCGGCCGGCCAGTACTGGGGCGAATTTCATGGGAAAGCCGCCGGGGATAAGATGTTCCCGGTAAAGATAAAAGGAGAAAATATTCTGAAAAGTAAAAAAACAGAACAGGTCCATCTTTGTGTGGGGACACCGGGGTTTCCCCGAGACCATGAGGACCGGTATGTCCTGATGGTCCTCGACAATATCCTGGGCGGCAGCGTCTCTTCCCGGCTCTTTCAGGAACTGCGGGAAGAGAGGGGCCTGGTTTATGCCACGGGCTCGCATTATGCGGCCTTTATGGATACGGGTCTCTTTACGGTTTATGCCGGGACCAGCCTGGAGAATTTCTCCGAGGTTTTAAAAGTAATTCGGGGGGAATTTACAGATTTAAAAAACGGGCTGTTTTCCGGGGAAGAAGTGCAGCGGGCGAAGGAACAGATTAAAGGAAACTTCTGGCTCAGCATGGAGAATACGACCAACCGGATGAGCAGGTTGGCTAAGTCGGATCTCTTTTATAAAAAAATTATCACTCCGGAGGAAGTAGTGGCCAGGATCGACCGGGTGACCGCTGATGAGGTTTTACGCGTGGCCCGTACCCTCTTTCAGGATAATCTCCTGACTCTAACGGCGATTGGCCCCTTCCCGCCGGATTATACTGTCGAAAGGTGGTAGACGATTGAAAAAGGTGAAAATTCCCCTCCGCCGGCTGCCGCATGCCGCCGGGCTGCCCTTACCGCAATATATGACCGCCGGCGCGGCGGGCATGGACCTTTTGGCGGCGGTGGAAGGAGAGATAACCATCCGGCCCGGGGGCTTTCTTCCGATCCCTACCGGCCTGCAGATGGCTTTACCCGAGGGTTATGAGGGGCAGATCAGACCCAGGAGCGGTCTGGCCGCCCGTTTTGGCGTGACCGTGCTCAATGCACCCGGGACCATAGACAGTGATTACCGCGGCGAGGTCCAAGTCATCCTGGTCAACCACGGGCCTGCGGATTTTCCGGTCCGCCGCGGCGACCGGATTGCCCAGTTGGTCGTGGCCGAGGTGGTCCGGGGGGAATGGCAGGAGGTTACCGGAGATTTGACCGCGACCGCCCGCGGGGAAGGCGGTTTTGGCCATACCGGTGTTTAGGATGAAACCCTGCCGGGGAAATGAGGAAAAGGCGGGGGCGGCTAGAGCCGTGGCTAAAGCCGCTGCTAAGGGCGGCGAGATTGCCCGGGTGATCCCGGGAAGCCCGGCGAAGAAGGTTAAGTTGCAGCCCGGGGAGAGGATCCTCGAGATCAATCAAGTCCGTCCGGTGGACCTCATTGACTACCTGGCGGCAGAGGCTTCCGACCGTCTTCATCTTTTTGTGGCGGGGCCGGAGGGAGAGACGCGGGAGATCCGGCTGGAAAAAGCGGCTGAAGAGCCGCTGGGGGTGGTTTTCACCTCCGCCGTTTTTGACCGGGTTAAGACCTGTCGCAACCGGTGTTTGTTCTGTTTTGTCGACCAGATGCCGCCCGGACTGAGAGAAACCTTATATGTAAAGGACGACGATTACCGCCTCTCTTTCTTGCAGGGCAGTTATATAACCCTCACCAACCTCAAGCCCGCCGATTGGGAACGGATAAGAAGACTTCATCTGAGCCCCCTTTATATATCCATCCACGCTACCGAACCGGAGATCCGGCGGAAGCTCTTCCGGTCCCCGGCGGCGGCGGAGATCATGCCGTACCTTAAGAAACTGGCCGGCTGGGGCGTGAGTTTCCATGGTCAGCTGGTCTTATGCCCGGGGATCAACGACGGGGAGGTACTCTTCCGTACCCTTACCGACCTTGGCGGGTTGTGGCCGGCATTGGCGAGCCTGGCGGTGGTGCCGGTGGGCTTGACCGCTTACCGGCGGGGATTGCCGGAACTCAGGACCTTTGCGCCGGAAGAGGCAAGGGAAGTATTGGCGATGGTCGCTTCGTTCCAGGAAAAATTCCTGGCCGCCTACGGCAGCCGGCTGGTTTTTGCCGCTGATGAACTTTACTTGCTGGCGGGGGAGGAATTCCCACCCCTCGCCGGGTATGAGGATCTTTGGCAACTAACCAACGGGGTGGGCTTGTGGGCCCTGTTTAAAGCCGAGTTCCTGCGGAGTCTCGCCGGGTTTTCCGCCAATTGCCAAGAGCGGGGGTATTCCCCCACTGGCAGGCGGGTGGTATTGACCGGTTTTGCCGCGGCTAAACTCTGGGAGGAATTGGCCGGGGAGGTGCAGAAGGTTTTTCCCAGGATTTCTTTGGAGATCAGACCGGTTCCCAGTGCTTTCGGTCCGGAGGTGACCGTCGCCGGCCTGGTGACCGGGGCTGATATCATCAGGAACCTCCGGGAGCAGGAGGCCGCCCCCGGAGCAACCATCCTTCTCCCCGCCGTAATGCTTCGCCGGGAGGAAGGGGATTTTTTGGACGGGTACTCGCTCCGCCAGGTTGAGGAGGCTGTGGGCCGGCGCCTGCAGGTGGTGGAGACAACAGGAGAAGCGGCGGTCCGAGCGCTTCTGGAAGGGGAGGGGTGCCAAAGGTGAGAAAGGCGATTGTGGCTATTGTCGGCCGGCCGAATGTGGGAAAATCCACCCTCTTTAACCGGTTGGCCGGCCGGCGGGTGGCGATCGTTGAGAGTATTCCCGGGATCACCCGGGACCGCTTATACGCTGAAGGGGAATGGGCGGGCCGGCGTTTCTTTCTCGTGGACACCGGCGGGATCGCCCCCGGGCTGCCGGATGACCCGTTACAACAGCAGATTTACGAACAGGCTGCTTTGGCCGTGGACGAGGCGGATCTCATCCTCTTTGTCGTGGACGGGCCGGCGGGCCTTCAGGCACTGGACCGGGAGGTGGCGGATATTCTCCGCCGGGCGGCCAAGCCCGTGGTTTTGGTTGTCAATAAGGTTGACTCGTACCAGCCGGAGTTGGGAGCGGATTTTTATGCCCTGGGTTTTGGCGAGCCGGTTCTGGTCTCCGCGGAACACGCTTTGAACCTGGATGAGCTCTTCGAAACGATCCTGGCGCACTTGCCGCCCGCCGCGGCGGAGGATGATACCGATGCGGTTAAGGTGGCGATTATCGGCCGGCCAAATGTGGGCAAGTCATCGCTGGTCAATGCCCTCCTTGGTGAGGAGCGGGTTATTGTCAGTCCGCATCCCGGGACTACCCGGGATGCGGTGGATACGCCCTTACGCTTTGAAGATCAAGATTTTGTTCTTATTGATACCGCCGGGATCCGCCGCTCACGCGGGCGCGCGTCCCGGGATGCGGTAGAGTATTACAGTGTGCTAAGGGCTATCCAGGCGGTGGAGAGGTCCGATGTCACCCTGGTACTCTTGGACGCCGCAGAATTTCTGCTGGAACAGGATAAAAAGGTGGCCGGCATTCCTCACGAGGCCGGCAGGGGCACGATCCTGGTGGTGAACAAATGGGACCTGGTGGAGAAGACTTCCCGGACAGCCCGGGAATATGAGAAACGGCTCCGGGCAGAGATGCCTTTTATAAGATATGCGCCGGTTCTTTTTCTTTCGGCCCGGACCGGCCTGCGGGTGGGGCGGGTTCTCCCGGAAGTCATGCGGGTAGCCGCGGAGTACAACCGCCGGGTGCCCACCGGCCTGCTTAACCGGGCGGTCCGTGAAGCGGTGGACCGGCGCCATCCCCCCTCCCGGAAGGGAAAAACGCTGAAAATTTACTATGCCAGTCAAGTCCAGGTCAAACCGCCGACCATCCAATTCTGGGTTAACGATCCGGAACTGGTACATTTTTCTTACCAACGGTTTCTAGAGAACAGAATCAGGGAGGAGTTTGGTTTTGCCGGCACCCCGCTCCGGCTCTTCTTCAGAAAAAGAGGGAAAAAAACAGCGGATTATTAGCATTTCCAGGATCTGTTGCGCCCGCCTTTGCAGCGCGGCTTTCAAGAGAGGAATATGGGTTTTGGGAGGAGATTTGTCGTGCACGGTCTTATTGCGGTGATCATCAGTTATTTTATCGGCGGTTTTCTGACGGCGGGGGTAATCTCATCCATAAAACGCGTGGATCTCAGTAAAAAAGGCAGCGGCAACCTGGGGGCCACCAATACCCTCCGGGTCTTCGGTCCTTTTGCGGCCACCCTGGTCCTCCTCGGCGATATCGCCAAAGGGGTACTGGGGGTCTGGGTCGGTCTCCGGCTGGGGGGCAGGGAAGTGGCCGCCCTCTGCGGGCTGGCGGTAATAATCGGCCACAATTGGCCCCTCTTCTTTGGTTTCCAGGGGGGAAAAGGGATCGCGACCACGCTGGGGGCCATGATTCTCCTGGTCCCCAAGGCGATTATGGTGGTGATCCCCTTGTGGGTGTTGGTGGTTTTGCTCACCCGTTATGTCTCCCTGGCGTCGTTGTTGGCGGCCGTGGCTTTACCGGTGGCCACTTACTTTTTCTACCCCGGGCAGAAATTGGTGCTGCTCTTTGCCGCCGGCAGCGCCCTTTTGGCTATTTACCGGCACCAAGAGAATATCCGGCGGCTTCTGGCCGGAAAAGAACATAAAATCCAGTATCCACACAGGACCGGGGGGGAAGAAGAATGAGGATCGGGGTTGTTGGCGCCGGAGGCTGGGGAACCGCTCTGGCCCGGCTTTTAGTGGAAAACGGACACCAGGTAAAGATCTGGGCCTATGAGAAGGAGACGGCGGCACAAATCAACAAGTTCCATTATAATCCTCGGTTTTTGCCGGGGGTGGAGCTACCTTCAGCCCTGAAAGCCAGTAATGACCCGGACGAGGTCGGAGAAGACCGGGAAATGCTGGTTTTTGTAGTCCCTTCCCAATGGCTGCGGGGAGTTGCCTCGTTGTTTAAACCCTATGTTTCCTCCGCTACCCTGGTGGTAAATGCCGGCAAAGGGATTGAGGTGGAGACCTTAAAACCTCTTTCCGCCGTGCTTGAGGAGGAATTGGGGGTCGCCTCCGGGCAGATTGTCGCCCTTTCCGGCCCCAATCACAGCGAAGAAGTGGGGAAGAGATTTCCCTCGGCCACTGTGGTGGCCTCTCCGGACCTGAAAGTCGCCGAAACTGTTCAGGATGTTTTTATCTCCTCCTATTTCCGGGTCTATACAAACCCGGACCGCCGCGGGGTTGAACTGGGAGGGGCGTTAAAAAACGTCTTTGCCCTCGCCGCCGGGATCTGTGAGGGACTCGGCTATGAAGACAACACCAAGGCCGCTTTGATCACCAGAGGCCTGGCGGAGATGCGCCGTCTTGGCGAGAAGATGGGGGCGTTGCCCTTGACTTTTTCCGGCCTTTCCGGGCTGGGGGATCTTTTTGCCACCGCCGCCGGGCGTCACAGCCGGAATGCCTGGGCCGGCCGGGAGATCGGCCGGGGGCGAAAAGTCCATGAAGTCTTGGCTTCCACTGCCTTTGTTGTTGAAGGGGTCCCCACCACCAAGGCTGCTTACCGCCTCGGCGAGAAGCTTGGCGTCGAATTGCCGATTATTGTTGTTATGTACCGGGTGCTTTTTGAGGGTTGCTCCCCGCAAAAGTCGGTGGAGGCTTTAATGAGCAGGGACCGCCGGCACGAACTGGAAAGGCTGGATTGAACCGCGCGTCCCTTTGCAACAATTCAAACAGAGAGACAACCCCTTTTTGGGGTTGTTTTTTTGTCCTATTTTTCCAAAGCCGCTCATATAATGTTGACTAAAGAAATGGCACCAGCGGGGTTCTCCGGGGAGGTGGAGACAGCGTAAGACCGGTAGATGCCATAAGGAAATTATGGAAAAGGGGGGAGATGGATGGAAGGTTTTGCAATCTTCAAGGATATCGCCGAGCGCACGGGGGGAGATATTTATATCGGTGTTGTCGGCCCTGTGCGGACGGGTAAATCCACATTTATCAAGCGCTTTATGGAATTGATGGTCTTGCCAAAGATCAGCGACCCGTACGACCTGGAACGGACGGAAGATGAATTGCCGCAAAGCGGGGCGGGTAAGACCATTATGACCACGGAACCCAAATT
Organism: Bacillota bacterium; assembly: GCA_012735195.1. Lineage (GTDB taxonomy): Bacteria > Bacillota > UBA4882 > UBA10575 > UBA10575 > JAAYGG01. The sequence goes on along the minus strand of JAAYIC010000032.1, from coordinate 11,408 downwards.
CGTCCCGGATGAGGCTGTCCCTTTAAAAATGGAGAATGTGGAGTTCCGCGTCCGCCTGGTCGATTGCGTCGGTTATACCGTAAACGGCGCTGTAGGATATATGGATGAGCATGGGCCCCGGATGGTAATTACACCATGGAGTCCGGAACCGGTGACTTTTCAGGCTGCGGCAGAGATGGGGACGAGAAAGGTCATCAGGGATCATTCCACCATCGGACTGGTGGTTACCACCGACGGGAGTATCACGGAGATCCCGCGCGAGAATTACCTGCCCGCCGAGGAAAGGGTCGTTAATGAACTGACCCTCCTGGGAAAGCCCTTTATTATTCTTTTGAATTCTGTAAATCCCGGGGCGGAAAGCACCATTGCCCTGGGGAAGGAGTTGGCGGAGAAGTACCAAGTGCCGGTGCTGCCCATTGACTGTTTAAAAATGGAGACAAAAGAGATCCACCGGATTGTCCAGGAGATCCTCCGGATGTTTCCGGTGCAGGAGATCCAGTTTGATTTCCCGCTTTGGGTGGAGGAGTTGGCCGGCGATTTCTGGCTGCGCCGGCAGTACGAGGAGGCGATATTTTCGGCGGTGGATGAGATTGAAAAGGTTAAGGATGTGGAGAAGGCTCTGGACGTCCTTTCCGCCGCCGAACATGTGGGAACGGCTACTCTTCCCTCCGTTAACCTGGGCCAAGGGAAAGTAACCATTACCATTGAACCGCCGCCCGGCCTGTTTTACCAGGTTCTACAGGAGATCACCGGGCTGGTCCTGGCCAATGAGGGCGACCTCCTGCGCAATATGAAGGAACTGGCGGTGATCAAAAAGGAATACAGCAGGGTGGCAGGGGCGTTACAGCAATTGAAAGAGTTGGGTTACGGGATGGTAACCCCGGAAATGGAAGAGATCGAATTTGCGGAACCGGAATTAATCCGCCAGGGCAGCCGCTGCGGGATCCGGATCCGGGCTTCCGCCCCGTCTTACCACATGATCCGGGCGGTTATTAATACCGAAGTCATCCCGGTGGTGGGAACGGAGAAACAAGGCGAGGAGTTTATTCGCTTCCTTACGGAAGAGTTTGAAAAAAACCCTGAACAGATTTGGAAGACGGAGTTTTTCGGGAAGACCCTTCAAGATCTGGTGAAAGAGGGGATCCAGGCCAAATAGAACAGATTGCCTGTACATGCCCAGGAAAAATTACAGGAGACCCTAAGCAAAATTATTAATGAGGGTAGCGGCGGATTGGTCTGTATAATAATCTGACCCCGCAACAAAAAGGGAGCCCACCGCTCCTTTTTTTTTTGCCGCGCGGGGAAACCCCGGCAAGAGCTGCGAAAATTTTGTGAACTCCGATGAATGCTGGAAAAACAAAAAAAAGTCGGATAGGAGAGAAGGAAAAAGGGGAATTATCTAGAATAGATAAAAGGCATTTTTCAATACCAGTGTTTTCCTCTACCATTCAAAAACCGGAAGGAGGTGAGGCTAATGACAAAGGCGGAATTGATTGAACAGGTGGCGGAGAAGACCAATTTAACCAAGAAGGACTCTGGAAAGGCAGTAGACGCCGTTTTAGCAACAATGACAGAAGCTTTAGCCCGGGGGGAAAAGATACAACTGGTTGGTTTTGGAAGCTTTGAGGTGAGAGAGAGAGGGGCCCGTACCGGACGGAATCCTCAGACCGGAGCAGCAATCACCATTGCTGCCAGAAAGGTACCGGTTTTCAAACCGGGCAAGGCACTCAAGGATGCAGTGGACAAGTAAACTTCCTTTCGGTTCAAAAATTAAAGCGGGGTATCCCCGCTTTTTTATATTCCGTTTTTTCCGGCCGCTCTCCCGCTTAACTTTCGGGGGCGCTTATGGTATAATCAAATAGTTGCCGCGAGACGTGATGACGCGCGATATCCGCGAGACCATGGAGGCGATGGTTGTGGATGGGAAAAGGATTTTCCGGGAAATCCTTGAAGTAGTTATTCCGGCGATTATTCTCTTCCTGGTGATCAGGGCTTTTCTTTTTGAGGCCAGGTATGTGCCGAGCCCGTCAATGCACCCTACGATCATGGTTTGGGACCGTTTTCTTGTTGAGAAGGTAACCTACCGTTTTCGTGAACCCGAACGCGGTGAAATTGTGGTGTTTCGCCCACCCGAGCAGGTGCTCAAGATGATGAAAGAGGCGCCCGTGCCGCACACGCCTTTGCAAACTCAGGATTTTATCAAACGCATCGTCGGTCTGCCCGGGGAGACGGTCTGGATCCGGGAAGGAACGGTCTATATTGACGGCCGGCCGCTGGTGGAGGATTATATCTCACCGGAACGGGAACCTTTGTATGAATACGGACCGGTGCGGATCCCGGCGGAACATTACCTAATGTTGGGAGATAACAGGAATCACAGTTGGGACGGGCACAATTGGGGTTTTGTTCCGCGGAAAAACATTATCGGACGGGCGTTTTGGCGGTTTTGGCCTTTGAAACGGATAGGACCCATCCGGTGACGCATGGTGTATCCGTTAAAATTCGGGCGGCAAATGGGAACGGTTTTTCCCCCTTTTTCGTTCTTGTAAGAAAGGAGAAGCAGAGGTCCAATGCGGTTAGAAGCTTTTGTTCTCGGAGAGATGGCGGTCAATTCCTATCTGCTTTGGGATGAAGGGACGAAAGAGGCTGTTTGTATCGACCCGGGCCGGCCCGCTGCAGAGGTTGTTAAGGCCATTGAGAGAGAGGGGCTCCGTTTGGCGAAAATTCTTCTTACCCACGGACATGCCGACCATATCGGCGGGGTGGAAGAAGTGAAAAACGCAACCGGCGCTTCAGTCTCGGCCCATTCCGCCGCCGCACCCATGCTGGCCAATCCCGCGCTCAACCTCTCGGAGCTCTTTGGAGAGAGGCTTGTGGTTTACCCCGATATTTTGCTGGCCGACGGCGATATTATCTCAATCGGCAGTGTTCTTTTGAAAGTCCGGCATACCCCCGGGCACTCCCCAGGCGGTATTTGCCTGTTGGGACCGGGGGTGGTCTTTACCGGGGATCTGATTTTTGCCGGGAGTGTCGGCCGGACGGATCTACCCGGCGGCGACCTGAAAACCCTGGCCCAAAGCGTAAAAAAGGTGATGCAACTGCCGGATGAGACCAAGCTCCTTCCCGGACACGGCCCGGCGACCACAGTCGGGCGGGAACGGTTGACCAATCCGTTCCTGAAGGAATTTGGGTGCTGACAATGGCTGACCGTTGCATCCTGATTGACAAGAAAGGGCCCTTTGGGTAAAATATTGAAAGAATTGCCGCCGGTTTTTCCTCGCCGCAGTGGACTGCGCGCATGCGCAATCGGCCATGGAAAGCAGCGAGTTTTTTTATACGCGCCATCCCCCGCGTGGGCCTATGGCGTGGGGGATCCCTCATCCATTTTGTTTTAAGGAGGAGTTTGTCTTGATTGTAAAAATCCGCCGGTTATCGCAGACCTTATTGGCTCCGATTGTTGTTCTGATCATCGCCGGTCTTGTGGTTACTATTTTTATCGGTCTGCCGCGACAGGCAGAGAGCTCTTTCCATTATAAAGGGCCCTCGGTAAAAATAAACGGGGTCAAGGTAAAAGATGATGACTATAACAGGATCTACCTGGAATTGCTACGGAGATTCGGTCATCTGCGAACCCAGGAAGACCTTAGGAATGAGGCCCTGGATATGGTGATCAACGAGGAACTGCTCAAACAGATCCTGAAAAAGCGGAAGATTGAAGCCGACCGCGGGGAACTTGAGGCCCTTATGGCGTTGGTACGGGAGTATTATCCAACTGAAGAGGAGTTGGAGATGTTACTCCTCCAAGCAGGAGTAGAAGACTTGAAGGCATTGGAGAACCTTTTCCGGGAGGATTTGCGGAGGCAAGCCCTTTTTGCGCAGGTGGCTGAGGAAAAAGGGCTTGAAGTGACAGAAGACGAAATCCGCGAGACGTACGAATCCATCGAACTTTCCCATATCTTGATCGCCACCGATCCGGAGTTGACGGAAGAACCCCGCTCTCCACGGGAAGCCCTGCAAAAAGCCGAGGAGATTTATGAGCAGATTATGGCCGGCGAGGACTTTGCCAAGCTGGCGGCGGAGTATTCGGCCGACGCGACCACCGCGGAGCGGGGCGGGCGCATAGGCGAGAGTACCATCGCCTTTTTCCAGCAGGCTCTCGACCCGAACTTTATAGAAGCCGCCTTGCAACTGACGGCCGGGGAGGTCAGCCGCCCGGTAAAGACCCGGTACGGTTATCATATTATTAAAGTTGACAGCTTGAAGCTGGCCGAAGGAGAAGAATGGGAGAAAGAAAAGGAAAAGATCCGCAAGAAGCTGTTGGTGGAAGAGTTTTATTCCAGCGGAGAGTTTAACAACTGGCTGGTGGAAGTACGGGAAGAGGCGGATATTAACATCCTGGATCCGGCGCTCCGGGGATACCGTTTCAAACAAGAGGAGAAATGGGAGGAAGCGGCCCTGGCTTACGGAAAAGCCCTGAAGGATAAGAGGTACCGCCGGGACCTGGAGACACGCCTTTCGGCGGTTGAGGCTTACCGGCAGGCCGGGGATTATGAGACGGCCCTGGATGTCCTGGCGAAGACCCCGGAAAAAGTCCGGAGAGAACCGGATTGGGCATTGGCCAAGGCCCGCGTCTTGCATGCCCGGGGAACGGTGGACGAGGCGAAAACAGTCTTGGCGGCCGCCGTGGAAAAAGCAGGCGAAAACACCAGCGACCTCCATCAGATCCTCTCCGTCATGCGGGAACTGGAGCTGACGGAGGAGGCGGACGCCTTAAAAGCAGAGATCGACAGGATTGAAGAGAAAAGAGAAGCGGAACGGCAGGAACTGGAACGGTTGTTCCAGGAAGAACAGAAGAAACTGGAAGAAGCTGCCGGCGCAAAAGAGGAATCCGGTGAATTGCAGACAGCGGAGTGAGGTTGAGGACGAATGAAGATTACCGCGCCCCGGGGGACCTTTGATATCCTGCCGGAGGATGCATTGCGTTGGCATTGGCTGGAAGCGACGATCCGGCGGATTTTTGGCTACTATGGTTATCAGGAGATCCGGACACCGGTTTTTGAACACACCGAGCTTTTTCAGCGCGGGATTGGCACGGCCACCGATATTGTAGAAAAAGAGATGTACACCTTCAACGATAAAGGGGGAAGAAGCCTGACCCTGCGCCCGGAAGGGACCGCGCCGGTTGTCCGTTCCTATGTCGAACACAAACTTTACAGCAGGGGCGGAATAACCAAACTCTTCTATATGGGCCCGATGTTCCGCCAGGAACGGCCGCAGGCCGGCCGGTTTCGCCAGTTTCACCAGTTCGGAGTGGAGCTTCTGGGGACGGAGAGCCCGTTGGCTGATGCCGAAGTGATCCCCGTCGCCGTGGAACTCTATAAGGAACTGGGATTGACCGATCTGGAGGTCCTGTTGAATTCCATCGGCTGTCCGGCCTGTCGTGAAGAGTACCAGAAAGAGCTTTTTTCCCGGTTGAGCTCCCTCCGGGAACTGTGCGTCAGTTGCCAACAGCGCCTGCAAAAAAATCCCATGCGTCTTTTGGATTGTAAAAACCCCCGCTGCCGGGAGTTGACGGAAGATGTCCCGCAGGTGACGGATTACCTCTGCCCCGCCTGCAGCGAACACCTGGAGAAGACCCTTTCTTTCCTTGACCGGGCGGGGATCGGCTACCGCCTGGAGCCCAGGCTGGTCCGGGGGTTTGATTATTATACACGCACGGTCTTTGAGGTGATCAACTCCGGGCTTGGCGCGCAAAATGCCGTTTGCGGCGGCGGCCGCTATGATCATCTGGTGGAAGAGTGCGGCGGCCCCCCCATGCCGGGGGTGGGGTTTGCTTCCGGTATGGAGCGGCTCCTGTTGACCCTTGAACAACAGGGGAAATTTGCCGGTTTCTCCTCCGCGCCACAGGTTGTTTTGGTCGTTTTGGATGAGAAGTTGGCTGCCGACGGTTTTGAACTGGCAACCGGGTTCCGCCGGGAGGGGATAACCACCGAATCCTGCCTGGAGGTGAAAAGCCTCAAAGCGCAGTTGCGGGCGGCCGATAAACTTCAGGCGAAGTTCGTTGTTATTCTTGGGGAGGACGAATGGAAAGACGGCCAGGTTTCGGTGCGGAGGATGGCCGATGGAAAACAATGGCGGGTCGACCGTGAAGAGGTGAGCAGGTTTATTAAAGACCTTTCCGGCCGGGAGCCTTAAAGACCGTTATGCAACGATACGTTAAAAACCTTCTTTACCTGCAGGAATATGCAGAAAGCCTTTGCAAAAGCTACGTATTCTACGTAAAATTTTATAAAGAAAAGAAGCTTTAGCAGCTTCTCCCGCCTCTTCCGGTCGGCCGGGGGTAACCGGCAGGCCGGGCAGGCCTGGTTTTAGTGGGCGCTGTACGCGCTTCCGGCGGTTTTTTCCGGGCGGGAGCAGGAAAGGGGAAGTTTTCTTGACTGAGTGGAAGAGAACATATTATTGCGGCAAATTACGTCCTGAAGATGTCGGTGTAACCGTCTGTCTCAACGGGTGGGTCCACCGGTGGCGGAACCACGGGGGGGTGCTCTTTATTGATCTCCGGGATTCCACCGGCCTGGTACAGGTGGTTTTTCATCCGGAAAACAACAAAGACCTCTTTGAACAGGCGGAAACGCTCCGGAACGAGAATGTGATTGCGGTCCGGGGGCGGCTGGAAAAACGGCCCGCGGAGACAGTCAACCCCAACCTGCCCACCGGCGAGGTGGAAGTGATCGCGCAGGAACTTGTAATTTTAAACAAGGCCAAAACCCCGCCGTTACAGATCGACGACCGGATAACAGTGGATGAAGCCCTCCGCCTGCGTTACCGGTATCTTGATCTGCGCCGTCCGGAGATGCAAAAGTATCTTGCGGTCCGGCACCGCGTGGCGAAATTGACCCGGGACTTTCTGGACCAAAAGGGTTTTTTGGAAATTGAGACACCGATGCTGACCAGGAGTACACCTGAGGGCGCGCGGGATTTTTTGGCGCCCAGCAGGCTCAGTCCGGGGAAGTTTTACGCCCTTCCCCAGTCGCCGCAACTTTTTAAACAGGTTTTGATGGTCGCCGGGGTGGATAAGTATTTCCAGATTGCCAGGTGTTTCCGGGACGAGGATCTCCGTGCCGACCGGCAGCCGGAGTTTACCCAGATCGACCTGGAGATGGCCTTTGTTGACCGGGAAGAGATCTTTGCGCTTATGGAAGAATTGGTGCAGGTGCTCTTTAAAGAGTTGACCGGGTTTGAATCGGTCAGGCCTTTTCCCCGCCTGAGTTATCACGAGGCGGTCCGTCGGTTTGGAACGGATAAGCCGGATACCAGGTTTGCCATGGAACTGACGGACTTCTCGGATCTGGTGAAGGAGACGGAATTCTCCATCTTCCGGCAGGTGGTGGCCGGCGGCGGCTCGGTTATTGGCATTACCGCCCCGGGTTGCGGCAATTATTCCCGCCGGGAATTGGATGAGCTTCCCCGGTTGGCAGCGGATTTCGGCGCCCGCGGCCTTGTCTATTTCGCCTTGACCGGCGAGGGGATCAAATCGCCGGTGGCCAAGTTCTTCACCCCCGGGCAATTGACGGCCATCTGTGAACGGGCGCAGGCCCGGGAGGGCGATCTGATTATGATGGTTGCCGACGAAACAGAGAAGGCCCGGGAGATCCTGGGCGGGTTGCGGCTGGAGTTTGGCCGGCGGCTGCAGCTGATTCCCGAGGGGCGCCATGATTTCTTGTGGGTGATAGATTTTCCCCTTTTTGAACTGAATAAGGAGACCCGGCGGATCGAGTCGATGCATAATCCTTTTGCCGCCCCCTTGCCGGAGGACCGTGCTTTCCTTGAGAGTGAACCGTTGAGAGTCCGGGGCGACGCCTATGATCTGGTCCTGGACGGGGTGGAACTCGGCAGCGGCAGCATCCGCATGCACCAACGGGAGCTCCAGGAGAAGGTCTTTGCGATCCTGGGGATTTCGCCGGAGGAGGCCCGGGAGAAATTCGGTTTTCTCCTCAATGCCTTTGACTATGGTGCTCCGCCCCACGGAGGAATTGCCTTGGGCATGGACCGGCTGGTCACGATTTTGACCGGGGCGGAGAGCATGAGGGATGTGATCGCCTTCCCCAAGACCGCCGCAGGCGCCTGCCTGTTGACCGGCGCACCGGCGGAGGTTGAGCCTGCACAACTGCAGGAGTTATCCCTTGTGAGCCTGGCGGATAGGGATCTAATAGTAGTAAAGAAGAGAAAGAATGAAACCTGAAGCCGGAAGAAAATTTTTACAATAGCCGTTTAAGCTCTTGCACGGACCGGCTTATTTGTGATATCATTATACCAGAAACAACACCCTGCCGTGTGCGTGGTGAAGCTGAAGTTATGAACCAACACCATTACCTGGGGAGCCGGACTCTGTTGGCGGCATGTAAGCCTTCGCGGTAAGGACACATAAAGCTAACAGGAGGCGCCCACCTGCAAGAGCGGGTTCAGGTAACATTCAGCGATAGCGCCATGGCGGGGTTTTTTTACCTTTGGTTATAGGGAATTTTTTCCAGAGAGGACGGGAAAATTGAACACCGGCGAAGAAAAAAGGCGAGTGCGCCGGGAATACCGGCTGCGTCTAGCCGGGTTTGACCACGAGGAGGTTGCGCAAAAGAGCGCTTTGATTACAGCCAGGGCTCTGGCGTTACCACAGTTGCAGGCGGCAAAGACCGTGGGGGCTTATGCCTCCATCGGTAATGAAGTGGCCACGGAGAATCTCCTTGCCTCTTTGCTTTCTGCAGGAAAAAACCTGGTTTTACCGGTGGTAAAAGGCGACGGCATCATGGAGTTCCGTGCGGTTACGGATCTGGACCGCCTAACCCCGGGGGTTTTCGGGATCCCGGAGCCCCGGGCGGGGGAGCTCTGTCTCCCGGAAAAGATTGATCTTCTTTTCATCCCTGGCCTGGCCTTTGACCGCCGCGGCGGGCGGTTGGGGCGGGGGAAGGGTTATTTCGACCGCTACCTGGCCCGGGCTGCCGCGCTCCGTCCGGACCTGATCAAGGTTGCTCTGGCCTTCTCCGGACAACTGGCGGCGGCCGTCCCCCGGGACGACTGGGATCTTCCTATGGATTTGGTGATTACAGAGGAAGAGGTTATTATCTGCCGCAAAGAGCCGGAAGAATGAGTGATGAGTGACGGAAACCGGGTTGTAGAGACCCGGGATGGCCGGACCCGGGTAGGGATCCGGGATATACTGGCATGGGACGTACGGATACGGGATGTGCAGACCCGGGATCTGCAGGGATCCGGGATGTACAGATCTGAGATGTACGGGTCCGGGATCTAGGAGCCACGCGCGAGAGAATGGGGGATAGAGGATGCGACTGGGAACTTTTGCCGATAACCGGGGAAGGGTTTTTCCCGGCCTCTGCCGGTGTCGCGCGCGCGACGCACGCGATGAGGTTTTTGACCTTTCCCGCGGCTTTGCGGAGATCCGCCGGGAAGGGGGATTTCCGGATTTAAAAACCCTGCTGGCAACAGAAGGCGGGTTCGCGCAAGCGTGCGCGGGACGCCTCCGGAGCCTATTGGCCGCCGGTGAAAAACCCGGGCCGTCTTATCCCTTACAGGAACTGCAGGTTCTGGCGCCGGTCCTCAACCCGGCGAAGATTATTTGTATCGGCCTTAATTATCTGGATCATGCCTTGGAGTCCGGGGCGGCGGTTCCGGAAGAACCGGTGATTTTTACCAAGTTTGCCACAGCCATTGTTGGTCCGGGGGCGCCCATTGTTTTGCCGCCCATTACCAAAGAGGTGGATTATGAGGCGGAATTGGCGGTGATTATCGGCAAGAAAGGGAAGAATGTGCCGGAGGAAGAAGCCATGCAGTACGTGGCCGGGTATACGGTCTTTAATGACGTCAGCGCGCGGGATCTCCAGTTTCGCGACGGGCAATGGACTAAAGGCAAAACCCTCGATACCTTTGCCCCCATGGGCCCGTACCTGGTCACCGCCGATGAGGTTGGCGACCCCCACCGGCTGGCGATTAAACTTTGGCTTAACGACCGGTTGATGCAGGACTCTTCCACAGAAAAACTGATCTTTAAAATCCCCGTCCTCATCAGCTTCTTGTCCCAGCTTTTTACCTTGGAACCGGGGGACATCATCGCCACCGGAACCCCGCCCGGGGTGGGTTTTGCCCGGAAACCCCCAGTTTTCCTTAAACCCGGTGATACGGTACGGATCACCATCGAAAAAGTCGGGACCCTTGTCAACCCCGTTGCCGCTGGCGGCAGCCTCCCCCTTCAAGATGAGACTGTATAACAGTCACCCCTCCTCGTTAAAGTCACCCTTCTTCCCGGGGATTTCACCATGAGAGTTACTAATAACCGGGGAAATTGCCAGGAAAAGGAGGCGGAGGCCTGGATTTACTGGCTTAGGAGAAAAGCCGGAGGAGAAGTGTGGTTGTCTCCATGGAGGCCAAGTGATATAATAGCAGAAGCAAGATGCATGCGCAACGGGCGCGGAAACCCCCCGCTCTTTTTTTACGTTATGATAAGGAGGGGCTGAAAAGAAGAAAATTTATACCGCGCGCGAGCCTGCCGCTGGAGAGTTTGGACAGGAAGAAGGGATGCCGGTGTTAAGCTTTTTGCGGAACATCTGGGATACAAACCAACGGGAATTGAACCGCCTTGCCCCGCTGGTACAGAGGATCAATGAACTGGAGGCGGAGTTTGTCCCCTATACCGATGAGGAATTACAAGCGAAAACCGGGGAGTTTCGCCGCCGTCTCCAGGACGGCGCGACCCTGGATGAACTCCTTCCCGAAGCCTATGCCGTGGTCCGGGAGGCGGCCAAAAGAACTCTGGGGCAACGCCATTTTGACGTCCAGTTGATGGGCGGGATTGTCCTGCACGAGGGGAAGATCGCCGAGATGAAGACGGGTGAAGGGAAAACCCTCGTCGCCACCCTCCCGGTTTACCTTAATGCGCTGACGGGGAAAGGTGTGCATGTGGTTACCGTCAACGATTACTTGGCTAAACGCGACAGCGAATGGATGGGGCAGATCTATAGATTTCTCGGGCTTTCCGTCGGTGTGATCCTCCATGATATGAACGCCGCCCAGCGGCGGGAGGCCTACTTGGCGGATGTAACCTACGGCACGAATAACGAATTCGGCTTTGATTACCTCCGGGACAATATGGCGATTACCCCGGAAGAGATGGTCCAGAGGGAATTGAACTACGCGATCGTGGACGAAGTGGACAGTATCTTGATTGATGAAGCCCGGACACCGCTGATCATCTCCGGGCAGGCGGAAAAACCCACCAACCTTTATTACCAGTTTACCCGGATTGCCAACCGCCTGAAGAGAGAGGCCGACTATACCGTGGACGAAAAGGCCCGGACCGTAGCGGTCACTGAAGAAGGGGTGGCCAAGGCCGAAAAGATGCT